>NZ_JBFUCI010000163.1:0-12558 GCF_056405335.1 Variovorax sp. P1_H12_2 | reverse complement strand
GCCACCTGCTGCAGGGTCGCGTCGGGCGCCAGGCCGGCCAGCGTCCGCAGCGCCGGGGTCGGGAAGATCAGCGCGCCGACTTCCTTCAGGTTGATGCCGGTCAGCACCGCGTCGTGCACGTAGGGGGCGCCGGCGGTGTTGATCTTCGCGCGCAGCGGGCCGACGCTCACGAAGGTCCCGGTGGCGAGCTTGAAGTCCTCGGCAATGCGGCCGTCGAAGCGCAGGCCGCGGTGGATGTCGGCGTCGTCGATCCATCGCACGGCATCGCCGGTGCACAGGAAGCCCTCTTCGTCGAAGGCCTCGCGCGTGGCTTCCGGCGAGCGCCAGTAGCCTGGCGTGACGTTGGGGCCGCGGTAGCGCACCTCGACCTTGCCGTCGACATCGATCAGCTTGAGCGTCATGCCGGGCGTCGGCACGCCGACGTCGCCGGCGCGCACGTCCGGGCTGTTGATGAACATCGCCGAGGGGCCCGACTCGGTCATGCCGAGGCCGGTCGCCATCACGATGCGCTCGCCGATCTCGGCTTCCTGGATCTGGTGCAGCAGGTCCCAGATCGGCTGCGCCAGCGCGGCGCCGGAGTAGAAGAACATGCGCACGCGCGACAGCAGCGTTTTGCGCAGCAGCGCATCGGTCTGCATGGCCTGCGCGATGGCCTCGAAGCCGGTCGGCACGTTGAAGTACACGGTCGGCGCGATCTCGCGCAGGTTGCGCAGCGTCTCGCCCATCAGCGCCGGCGTCGGCTTGCCGTCGTCGATGTAGAGCGTGCCGCCGTGGTAGATCGTGATGCCGACGTTGTGGTTGCTGCCGAAGGTGTGGTTCCACGGCAGCCAGTCGACCAGCACCGGCGGCTCCTCCGCCAGGGCCGGCATYGACTGCGCGATCTGCACCTGGTTGGCGCACCACATGCGCTGGGTGTTGACCACCGCCTTGGGCATCTTGGTCGAGCCCGAGGTGAACAGGAACTTGGTGATGGTGTCCGGCCCGGTGGCCGCCATGGCGGCGTCGACCGCGTGGGTGGCGGGCGTGGCGAGCAGGCTGTCGAAGGAGGTGAGGGCGCGGCCGGCCAGCTCGGGCGCGGGCGTGCCCGGGTCGCCGGCGCCGCCGTGGCCGCGCTGCAGCACCACCTCGACATCGGCCGGAACCACCGCGGCGATGGCGCGGCCGAAGCGCGCGGCATCGCTCGCGAACACCAGGCCGGGGGTCAGCGTGTCGACGATGTGGCGCAGCTTCTCGTAGTCCTGGCTGACGGTCGAGTAGGCGGGCGAGGCCGGGCAGTATGGAACGCCGGCGTAGATGCAGCCGAGCGCCAGCTGGGCATGCTCGAGGCTGTTCTCGCTCAGGATCATGACCGGCCGCTCGGCGTCGAGGCCGCGGTTGAGCAGCGCCTGGCCGATGCGGCGTGCGTCCTGCAGCGCCCGGGCGTAACTCAGGTGCTGCCACTCGCCGGTGCTGCCGTCGGGCAGTTGTTCGCGCCGTGCCATGAAGCTGCGGTCGGGTGCCGTTTCGGCCCAGTGCATGAAGCGATCGGTGATGCGCTCGGCGTAGCTCTGGAGCGGCTCGGCCGCCTCGAGGTAGCGCACGCCCGCCGCGCCGTCGCGCACGTTGACGCGGCGCACGCCGAAGGTGACGGGGCGGTAGCTTGGCGTCTGGAGCGTCGGACGGGGGGCTTGCATGGGAAATCCTCGGTTTGTCTCAGCTCTTCTGGACCTTGGCCGCCTTGCCGTCCAGGAAGGCGCGCACGCGCTCCTTGGCCTCGGGCGCGCTCTGCGCGATGCCGGCCATCAGGGCTTCGGTGAAGAAGCCGTGGTCGGCCGGCTGCTCGGCGATGCGCGGCAGCGCGTGCATCAGCGCGTAGTTGGTCAGCGGCGCATTGGTCGCCACGCGCTTGGCCAGTTCCAGCGCCTTGTCGAAGGCCGTGCCTTCGGGCACCAGGTACTGGGCGAAACCGGCGCGCTCGCCATCCTCGGCGTTGTAGACCCGGCCGGTCATCATCATGTCCGTCATGCGGGCGGCGCCGATCAGCTTGGGGATCCGCACCGAACCGCCGCCGCCGACGAAGATGCCGCGCGAGCCCTCGGGCAGCGCGTAGAAGGTGGTGCTGTCGGCCACGCGGATGTGGCAGGCGCTCGCCAGCTCGAGCCCGCCGCCGACCACCGCGCCGTGCAGCGCCGCGATCACCGGCACCGGGCCGTGCTGCACGAACTCGAGCGCCGCATGCCACATGCGCGAATGCTGCAGGCCCTGGCCGGCGTCGCGCTCCTGGAGTTCGGAGAGGTCCAGGCCGGCACAGAAGTGCGGGCCCTCGCCATCGATCACCGCGGCGCGCACGGTGGCGGGGAGTTTTTCGAAGGCGTCGCGCAGCGCCAGGATCAGCCCGTCGGACAGCGCGTTGCGCTTGGCGCCGCGCGCGAGGCGGATGATGGCGATGTCGTCCTGGATGTCGAGATGGAGGTCGGTGGAGGTCATGATTGCATTCCGGAGTACGATCGATTATGGTTATGAAAAATAATCAATTCAAGCCGCATGATGGTGTGCGGCGTAAGGATTTACCCTAGGCTGCAAACCGTTCGGAGACAACCCCCATGGACCACCAGAACCTGATCGCGATCGACACTCACACGCACGCCGAGGTGAGCTGCTGGAATCCCTTCGACAACTACGGCGAGGAGTACGACCGCGCCGCCGACAAGTACTTCAAGTCGGGCCGCCGCCCGACCATCCAGGAGAGCGTCGACTACTACCGCGAGCGCAAGATCGGGCTGGTGATGTTCATGGTCGACGCCGAGTCGAACATGGGCCGTCGCCGCATTCCGAACGAGGAGATCGCCGAGGCCGCGCAGAAGAACTCGGACATCATGATCGCCTTCGCCAGCATCGACCCGCACAAGGGCAAGATGGGCGCGCGCGAAGCCCGCCGCCTGATCGAGGAATACGGCGTCAAGGGCTTCAAGTTCCACCCCACGGTGCAGGGCTACCACCCGTACGACAAGATGGCCTGGCCGATCTACGAGGTGATCGCCGAATACGCGCTGCCCGCCGTCTTCCACACCGGCCACAGCGGCATCGGCTCGGGCATGCGCTGCGGCGGCGGCCTCAGGCTCGAGTACAGCAACCCGATGCACCTGGACGACGTCGCGATCGACTTCCCTGACATGCAGATCGTGATGGCGCACCCGAGCTTCCCGTGGCAGGACGAGGCGCTCAGCGTGGCGACCCACAAGCCCAACGTCTGGATCGACCTGTCGGGCTGGAGCCCCAAGTACTTTCCGAAGCAGCTGGTGCAATACGCCAACACGCTGCTGAAGGACCGCGTGCTGTTCGCGAGCGACTATCCGCTGATCACGCCCGACCGCTGGCTCAAGGATTTCGAGGACGCCGGCTTCAAGCCCGAGGTGATGCCAGGCATCCTGAAGGGCAACGCGGTGCGGCTGCTGAAGCTCGACCAGTAGCCCCGCCCGGGCTCAGGGGAGCTGTTCCTGTTCGGTTCTCTCCGGGTCCCAGGAGCGCCGGCGCCGCTCCTCGCGCTCGCGAGCCATCTGTTCCTGGAACTGCTGCCGGCCCTTCTTCGCGACCGCGATCAGCTTGGCCCGGTCGCCCTTGTAGTGCGGGTAGGTTTCGTGCATCAACTGGATGTTCCGGAAGCGGAAGCGCATCGCGGTCTCGCGCGCCTCGTGCGCCGGCCAGCCCAGCACCTCGAGCACCGAGCGCGCGCTGCGCAATGACGACTCGAAGACCTCGCGTTCGATGAACTCCACCTTGCGATCGAGCAACTGGTAGAGGTGCGTGATGTTGCGCGCGCGCACCACCAGCCGGGCCTGCGGGAAATGCTCCTGTGCCAGGTCGACGATCTTCAGCGACTGCTCCATGTCGTCGACCGCCACCACCAGCACCTTGGCGGTGCCGGCGCCGGCGGTGCGCAGCAGGTCCAGCCGCGTGGCGTCGCCGTAGAAGACCCGGAAGCCGAACTCGCGCAGGCTCTCGATGGTGTCGGGGTCGTGGTCGAGCACCGTGACATCGAGGTTCTGCGCAAACAGCATGCGGCCCATGATCTGGCCATAGCGGCCGAAGCCGCAGATCACCACCTTGGCATCCTGCTGCTCGGAGATCTCCTCCATCGTGGTCGGCGCATGCGCGCTGTAGCGCGGCAGCACCCACTTGTCGATCACCACCAGCAACAGCGGCGAGACCAGCATCGAGAGCGCCACCGCGGCGATCAGGAAGGAGGCCACGCCATGCGGAAGCACGTTGGGCCCGGCGGCCTGGAACACCACGAAGGCGAACTCGCCACCCTGCGCCAGCAGCAGCGTGAACACCGGCCGCTGCTGGTAGGGCACCGCCATCGCCTTGGCCAGGGCGTAGATGACGCCGAACTTGATCAGCAGGAAGCCGATCACCACCAGCGCCATGAGGCCGGGCCGCTCGAGCAGCACGCCGAAGTCGATGCTCATGCCGACCGCGATGAAGAAGAGGCCGAGCAGCAGCCCCTTGAAGGGCTCGATGTCGGTCTCGAGCTCGCGCCGGTACTCGCTTTCGGCCAGCAGCACGCCGGCCAGGAAGGCGCCGAGCGCCATCGACAGGCCGATGAACTGCATCAGCGCGGCGATCGCCACCACCAGCAGCAGCGAGGTGGCGGTGAAGATCTCGGGCGTGTTGCTGCGCGCGATCCAGCGCAGCAGCGGTCGCAAGGCGAGCCGGCCGCCGACCACGATGGCGGCGATCACGCCCACGATCTTGAGCCCCTCGAGCGTCCGGTCCCATCCGGTCATGGCCGGTCCGGCGTCGGAGCCGACGGCCAGCAGCGGCAGCAGCGCCAGGATCGGGATCGCCGCGACGTCCTGGAACAGCAGGATCGAGAAGCCGGCCTGGCCGCTCGGCGTCAGGAGCAGGTTGCGCTCGCCGAACACCTGCAGCGCGATCGCGGTCGACGACAGTGCCAGCCCGAGCGCCGCCACCAGCGACACGCGCCAGCTCGCGCCGGCGGCCCAGCCGGCCAGGAACAGCACCGCGGCGCAGCCCAGGACCTGGGCCGAGCCCCAGCCGAAGATCGGCCGGCGCAGGCTCCAGAGGCGTTTGGGCTCCAGTTCGAGGCCGACCAGGAACAGCATCAGGACGACGCCGAATTCGGCGAAATGCAGGATGTCCTCGACGTTGGTGACCAGGCCCAGGCCCCAGGGCCCGATCGCGATGCCGGCCACCAGGTAGCCGATGATCGAGCCCAGCCCCAGGGCCTTCGACAGCGGCACCACGAGCACGGCAGCGCCCAGATAGATCAGCGAGTTGACGAGCCAGGCCGGTGCGTGCTCCATGCTCAGGCCTCCTCGTGGCCGGCCGGCCGGTCGGTTTCGGGCACCGGGCAGCTGATGCAGGCGTCGAGCTCCTCGAGTTCCGGCCAGTCGGGGTAGCTCTGGAGCCGCTGCTTGAAGACCTCGACGTGCGCCGCCAGTTCGCCCTCCGACGCACGGCGCGCGCCATGGAACAGCAGCGGCGGCAGGAAGCGCATGCCGCACAGCGCGGCGGTCTGCTCGTAGGGCGGCAGGAAGGCGTCGAAGAAGTAGCGGTTGTAGCTCTGTGGGTGGTAGCTGCCCTCGGGCCCGCCGGTGGTGGCGACCAGCCAGCAGTCCTTGCCCTGCAGCGCCTGGCCGCCGGTGCCGTAGGCCCAGCCGTAGTCGAGCACCTCGTCGATCCAGAGCTTCTGCAGCGCCGGCATCGAGTACCACTGGATCGGATGCAGCAGCACCACCAGGTCGGCGCGGGCCAGGCGGGCCTGCTCGGCCTTGATGTTGATGGCGTAGTCGGGATAGCTGTTGTAGAGGTCGTTCACCTCGACCCCGGGCGTGGCCTGGGCCGCTTTCAGCAACTGGCGGTTGACGCGCGATTCGCGCCAGTGCGGATGGGCGGCGATCACGTAGATCCGCGCCGAGCTGTTGTTGTTCGTTGAAGTCGACATGGCGCGAACATTAGCGCACTCCGGCGCGCCCCGCGCGCGGCTACCATGGCGCCTTTGTTCAGCCTGTCGGAGCTTCATATGCCGGTAGTCCTGGTCGCCAATCCCAAGGGCGGAGTCGGAAAATCCACGCTCGCCACCCATATCGCGGGCTATTTCGCCAGTCGCGGACACCCGGTGATGCTGGGCGACATCGATCGCCAGCAGTCGTCGCGGCTCTGGCTCGGGCTGCGCGCTCCCGAGGCGCGCGAGATCCGCAGCTGGGAAGCGTCGGAGGATGGCAGCGTGGTGCGGCCGCCGCGCGGTACCACCCATGCCGTCATCGATACCCCGGCCGGGCTGCACGGATCGCGCTTCAAGGAGGTGCTGGCGCTGGCCGACAAGGTGCTGGTGCCGTTGCAGCCCAGCATCTTCGACATCTACGCCACGCGGGACTTCCTCGACAAGCTGCTCGCGAACCGCCATGCGGCCAAGGCGGAGATCGCCCTGGTGGGCATGCGGGTCGACGCCCGCACCCTGGCCGCTGACCGGTTGCGCGAGTTCGTCGCCAGACTCGACGTGCCGGTGCTCGGCGAGCTGCGCGACACCCAGAACTACGTCCAGCTCGCGGCCCGTGGGCTCACGCTGTTCGACATCGCGCCGGGTCGGGTGCAGCGCGACCTCGAGCAATGGCAGCCGATCACCCAATGGCTGGACGCCTGAGCCCGTGTTTACCCCGAGCCCCCATGTCACGACGTGGACAGGAGCAGCGCCCGCGCGCCGCTAAAGTGAAACGATGAAAAAGACCTTCCAGACCCTTCAGGATCTCGCCGCGTGCGTCGGCCAGGAAGTCGCCGTGAGCGACTGGATCACCATCACGCAGGCCCAGGTCAACCAGTTCGCCGAGGCGACCGGCGACCACCAGTGGATCCACGTGGACGTCGAGCGCGCCAAGGCCGGCCCGTTCGGCGGACCGATCGCGCATGGTTTCCTGACCCTGTCGCTGCTGCCGCGCTTCTATGAGACGGCCTTCGAGGTCGCCGAATCGCGCATGGGCGTGAACTACGGCCTGAACCGCGTGCGCTTCATGTCGCCGGTGCCGGTCGGCGGCCGGGTGCGCGGCCGCATGAAGCTGCTGAGCTCGGAGCCGATCCCCAACGACGGGCTGCAGATGACCTGGGAGACGACCATCGAGCTCGATGGCTCGCCGAAGCCGGCCTGCGTCGCCGAGTCGGTGGTCAGACGGTATAGGTAGCTCGCCCCCAGGTTGGGCTCACTTCGTGTAGCCCGCCCACCCCCTACCGGGGGCAACACCAGCGGCCTGGCAAAGCCAGTTCCGCGGTGTTTCACGAAGGGGGACCGGGCTGCGCCGGTCCCGCTAGCCGAAGCTGTTTTGGCGCCAGGCCTCGAAGACGGTCACCGCGACGGCGTTCGACAGGTTGAGGCTGCGCTGGCCTTCGCGCATCGGCAGGCGCAGCCGCTGCGGGGGCGCGAAACTCTCGCGCAGTTCGGGCGCCAGTCCGCGCGTTTCCGAACCGAACACCAGCCAGTCGCCGGGGCGGAAAGCCACGTCGTGCACCCGGCGCGTGCCGCGCGTCGTGAGTGCGAACATCCGGTCGGCCGGTGGCTGCTGGCTATCGAGAAGCGCTTGCCAATTGGCATGGCGCAACAGCGTCGCGTACTCGTGATAGTCCAGCCCGGCGCGCCGCAGCAGGCGGTCGTCCATCGAAAAACCCAGCGGTTCGACCAGGTGCAGGGTGCAGCCGGTGTTGGCGGCCAGGCGGATCACGTTGCCGGTGTTCGGCGGAATCTCGGGTTCGACGAGGACGATATGGAACATGGCGCGATTGTCGGTTGCACCCAGCCAGCGCTCAGGCCGGCGCCGGGCCGCCCCAAGGCGGCCTGCGGCCCCCTTGGGGGGCAGCGGCCCACACGAAGTGGGGGAGCGTGGGGGCACATTACTCGGGTGGGTCCGTGCGGGCCAGCACGATCGCCGTGATGTGGGCGGCGCCGCCCGCGCGCAGCACGCGGGCCGCCGTGAACAGCGAGGCGCCGCTGGTCATCACGTCGTCGACCAGGACCAGGCGCCGACCATGCAGCGCCGCGGCGCGCAACGGCTCCACGGCGAAGGCGTCGCGCAGGCTGCGCAGCCTCTGCTTGCGATCGAGACCGCTTTGCGGCGGCGTCTCGCGCGTGCGCAGGAGCAGGCCGGGGTCGCATTTGGCCGCGTCCAGCCGCCGCGCCAGTTCGTGCGCCTGGTTGAAGCCGCGTTCGCGCAGCCGGCCAGGCGCCAGCGGCATCGGAAGCAGCAGGTCGGCCCGTTCGAGCGCCGGCTCGACCCAGGGCGCGTTGCGCAGCAGGGTGGCCAGCGGCGCGGCGCGCCCCGCGTCGCCGCGGAACTTGAATTCGGCAATGCATTCCGGCCACGGCCAGGCATAGGCGCAGGCGGCCAGGCAGGCGTCGAGCGGCGGCGGGTGCAGCAGGCAGTCGCCGCACAGCGCGGTTCCCGACGCGACCGGCAGCGCGCAGGTCCGGCAGCGGGGGACCGGCGGCGCGAAGCGCGCGACGCAGGCCTCGCACACCGGCTCCGCGGGCCAGGCGCGACAGACCACGCACTCGCTCGGCAGGCGGGCAAGCAACGACGAGAAAGGCCGTCCGGTCCAGGGCTTGAACATCCCTCAATATACTGAGCGGCCCATGCCCACCGACCCCGCACAGCGCCCGCCGACCATCGATGCCACGGCGGCCGACCGTTGGAGCCGGCTCGCGCCGGCTTCGGAATCGCCCTGGCTGCACGAGGAAATCGGTCGTCGCATGGAGGACCGTCTGCAGTGGATCAAGGCGCGGCCGCGCCACTGGGCCGACTGGGCGCCCCTGCGCGGCGGCCTCGAAGCGCATGCCCTGGTCGCCCGCCGCTACCGCGACGCCGCACCCTTCGTGATCGAGCCCCGGCCCGCGCTGGCCGCCGCGACGGCCCGGTCGCTGACCGCGCCGTGGTGGACCGCGCGGCGCTGGCAAGGCGCCCAGCCCAGCTTCGAGGCGCCGCCGGAAGACGGCGTCGACCTGCTCTGGGCCAACATGGCGCTGCACATGGCGGCCGATCCGCAGGCGCTGATCGCGCGCTGGCACCGGCTGGTTGCGACCGACGGCTTCCTGATGTTCTCCTGCTTCGGGCCCGATACCCTGCGCGAGTTGCGCGCCCTGCACCGGCAGCTCGGCTGGCCGCCCGCCAGCCACGAGTTCACCGACATGCACGACTGGGGCGACATGCTGGTCGGCGCCGGTTTCGCGGAGCCGGTGATGGACATGGAGCGCATCGTGCTCACCTGGGCCAGCGCCGATGCCGCCCTGGCCGAGCTGCGCACGCTGGGGCGCAACCTGCATCCGAGTCGTTTCCCGGCGCTGCGCGGCAAGGCCTGGCGGCGTGCCCTGGGCGCGTCCCTGCCCGAACTCGCGCCGGCCGAGGACGGCGGCGGGCGGATCGCGCTGACCTTCGAGATCATCTACGGCCACGCCTTCAAACCCGCGCCGCGGGTCGCGCTGTCTGCAGAAAGTGCAGTTTCCTTGCGCGAAATGCGTTCCATGCTCCAGCGCGGTCGTGTAAGCAACTGAGTCTGCCCCGGCCGACCCGCTACAATCCGGCGCTGCGTGAACTCCCGGGTATTGTCCCGTGATCGAGGCCTGTCCGACCCCTGTTTGGCAGCGCATCGACGCACCGATTTGCAGAACTCGCCCGTGTCGAATTCCGTGTTTCGTTTTGCCACTGTTTCTGGCCAGAGCATCCACTGGTTCCTGAAGCGCAACTGCTCGGTCACGCCGAGCCAGCTCGGCTGGCTCTATGCGTCGCTCAGCGTGGTGTCGCTCGGTATCGGGACGGTCTTCTGGCTGAACGGCGCGCGGCTCGTGCTGCCGTTCGCATGGCTCGAACTCGCCGCGGTCGGGTTTGCGTTCGTGCTCTATGCGCGGCATGCGACCGACGGCGAGAAGATCGCCTTGCAGGGCGGCAGGCTGGTGGTCGAGCTCGAGAACGGTGGGCACTATGAGCGCACGGAATTCTTGCCGCACCAGGTGCGGGTCGAGCCGCAGGACAGCGATCGTTCGCTGATCGAGGTTTCGGGTCAGGGTCGTTCGGTCAGGGTGGGGCGCTATGTGCGCCCGGAGTTGCGTGCGGCGCTGGCGCGCGAGATTCGCATGGCATTGCGCAGCGCCTGAGGGGGCGAGCGCGGTGTCGCACCGTGGGGACCGGTGGGGTTAACAGGAAATGAAGAAGTGAACACGATGAAGAGCAATTGGCGCAACAAGATCTGGCCGGCGAATCTGCTGCTGGCGGCCGGCGCGGCTTTCAGCGGCGCGGCACACGCGGTCAACGACCTGCCCGGCGGCCCGTCGGTGCGCCAGTTGAACCTGCCCCTGGGCGTCACCAAGATCTCGCAAGAGCAGCACTTCCTGCACAACGTGATGATGGTGCTGTGCACGGTCATCTTCGTGGCCGTGTTCGCGGTCATGTTCTATTCGATCTGGAAGCACCGCAAGTCGGTTGGCCACAAGTCGGCCAACTTCCATGAATCGGTGGTGGTCGAGGTGATCTGGACCATCGTGCCCTTCCTCATCGTGATCCTGATGGCGCTGCCGGCGACCAAGGTGCTGGTGGCCCAGAAGGACACCACCAATTCCGATCTCACGATCAAGACCACCGGCTACCAGTGGAAGTGGGGCTACGACTACCTGAAGGGCGAAGGCGAGGGCCTTTCCTTCATCTCGACGCTCGACAGCTCGCAGCGCGCCATGTCCAACGCCGGCGCCAAGGGCGACATTCCTGACGACTACCTGTTCAAGGTCGACAACCCGCTGGTGGTGCCGGTCAACGCCAAGGTGCGCATCATCACCACCGCCAACGACGTGATCCACGCCTTCGCGGTGCCGCAGCTCGGCGTCAAGCAGGACGCGATCCCCGGTTTCGTGCGCGACACCTGGTTCCGGGCCGACAAGGTCGGCGACTACTACGGCCAGTGCCAGGAGCTCTGCGGCAAGGAACACGCCTACATGCCGATCCACGTGAAGGTGCTCGCGGCGGCCGACTACACCGCCTGGGTCGACGGCAAGCGCAAGGAAGCCGCGGCCAAGCAGGACGATCCGACCAAGGTCTGGACCCTGCCCGAACTGCTGGCGCGCGGCGAGAAGGTCTACGCCGCCAACTGCGCGGCCTGCCACCAGGCCAACGGCCGTGGCGCCGGCCCGATCAAGGCCCTCGACGGCTCGCCGACCGTGCTCGACGCCGATCACCAGAAGCAGGTTCATGTGGTGCTCTTCGGGCAGAACAGCGGCGCCATGCCGGCCTGGAAGCAGCTGAGCGACACCGACATCGCAGCCGTGGTGAGCTTCACCAAGAACAGCTGGTCGAACAAGACGGGTCAGTTGGTGCAGCCGTCCGAAGTGCTGGCCGAGCGCGCCAAGCAATAAGCCGGCGCCCACGACGAAGAGTTTGCAAGGAATACCAAGATGAGCGCAGTCCTCGACCCCCACGGCCACGCACACGGTCACGACGACCACCATCACGATGACCACCACGGCGCACCGGCCGGCTGGCGTCGCTGGGTGTTCGCGACCAACCACAAGGACATCGGTACGCTGTACCTGCTGTTCTCGTTCACCATGCTGATGGTCGGCGGCGTGCTCGCACTGCTGATCCGCGCCGAGCTGTTCCAGCCCGGCCTGCAACTGGTGAACCCCGAACTGTTCAACCAGTTCACCACCATGCACGGCCTGATCATGGTGTTCGGCGCCATCATGCCGGCCTTCGTGGGCTTCGCGAACTGGATGATCCCGCTGCAGATCGGCGCCTCCGACATGGCGTTCGCGCGCATGAACAACTTCAGCTTCTGGCTGCTGATCCCGGCGGCGCTGATGCTGGTCGGTTCGTTCTTCATGCCCGGCGGCGCACCCGCCGCGGGCTGGACGCTCTACGCGCCGCTGACGCTGCAGATGGGCCCCTCGATGGACGCCGGCATCTTCGCGATGCACATCATGGGCGCCTCGTCGATCATGGGCTCGATCAACATCATCGTGACCATCCTCAACATGCGCGCCCCGGGCATGACGCTGATGAAGATGCCGATGTTCTGCTGGACCTGGCTCATCACCGCCTACCTGCTGATCGCCGTGATGCCGGTGCTCGCCGGCGCCATCACGATGACGCTGACCGACCGCCACTTCGGCACCAGCTTCTTCAACCCCGCCGGCGGCGGCGACCCGGTGATGTACCAGCACATCTTCTGGTTCTTCGGCCACCCCGAGGTCTACATCATGATCTTGCCGGCCTTCGGCATCATCAGCCAGATCGTCCCGGCCTTCTCGCGCAAGAAGCTGTTCGGCTACGCTTCGATGGTGTACGCCACCTCGTCGATCGCGATCCTGTCGTTCATCGTCTGGGCGCACCACATGTTCACGACCGGCATGCCGCTCACCGGCCAGCTGTTCTTCATGTACGCGACCATGCTGATCGCGGTGCCGACGGCCGTGAAGATCTTCAACTGGGTCGCCACCATGTGGCAGGGCTCGATGACCTTCGAGACGCCGATGCTGTTCGCGGTCGGCTTCATCTTCGTGTTCACCATGGGCGGCTTCACCGGCCTGAT
>NZ_JBFUCI010000162.1:0-12582 GCF_056405335.1 Variovorax sp. P1_H12_2 | reverse complement strand
TCACTGGCATGCGACGCACCCTCACCCCTAGCCCTTCAGGCTCTTTCACCTTGACTCAGAAAGCGGAAAAAATGAACCTCGGAAAAAACCTGCCTGGGGCGGTCGCAGTGTGCGGCGCCATGTTGCTGGCGTTGGGCTGTGCCATGAGTCACGCCGCCGAAACCGATCATCCAGCCAATCAGCCGGTCGTCGTCGGCACCGACTTTGGCGTCGCGCCCTGGGTGACGCGCGCCGACTCGGGTCCTCAAGGCTTCGGCGTCGACCTGATCAATGAGATTGCGCGCCGTATCGGCCGGCCGGGCGCGGAAATCATGGACGTCAATTTTTCCGGATTGTTTGCGGCGCTGTTCTCGAAGCGAATCGAATTCACGGTGAATCCGTTGAACATCACCGCCGAGCGCGCCGAACGCATGCTGTTCACCGAACCGATCATTTCCACCGGCAACGGCTTCCTGGTGCGGAAGAACGAGCAGATGAAGAGCTTCGAAGATCTCAGGGGCAAGGATCTGGCCGTCAATCGCGGAACCATCTCGGACACGTGGGCCACGGAAAACGCCGCGAAATACGGCTTCAACATCCAGCGTTACGACGTGTTCCCCGACACGGTTCAGGCCGTGATCACCGGGCGCGCATTCACTGCCCTGAACGAGATTCCAACGGTGGCGTTCGCTGCCAGCCGCAACAAGGCGGTCAAGGTCGGCTACGAGGATTTCAATGGACGCAATTTCGGCTATGCGTTCCGACTGGATGATGCCGCCTACCGGAACAAGGTGGACGAAGCACTGAAATGCATGAAGCAAGACGGCACGCTGCGCAAGCTCTACGTGAAGTGGTACGGCAGCGAGCCGGTCAAGGGCTCGGCCGTCGAGACGATCTATCCGGGTCATGGTGCACCGGGTTTCAAGGGCTACGACGCTGCGCCGCACACGCTGAAATGCATCTGACGACGAAAACCGGTTTGCTCGCGCGCACCGGTGTCTCCTCTACTGTTTGGGCCTGAGTGGTATGGACCGCATCGTTGACAATTTCTTTAACGCCAGCGTCATCAGTCAATCGCTGCCGTTGATTCTCAGCGGCTTCGGCATCACCGTGCTGGTCTCGCTGCTGGTGATCGTCGTGGGCCTTGGCCTGGGTCTGCTTCTCACCATCGTGCGGACGATGGAGGTGCGTGTCGTCAATGCGCTGATCGTTGCGTACGTCGACTTCTTCCGCACGATGCCGCAACTCGTCGTGCTGGTGCTGATCTATTTCGGCTTGCCGTACCTCGATATTCGGCTGTCGCCGATGGTGACCATCGTGCTGGGACTGGGCATGGTGCTGTCCGCGTTTGCATCGGAGATATTCTGGTCGTCGATCAAGGCGCTGCCGCGCGGCCAGTGGGACGCGGCCCGGGCGCTCGGCTTCGGGTCCTTCCGTACGCTCTTCGACATCATTCTTCCTCAGGCCGTGCGACTGTCCCTGCCGCTCGTGACAAACCGGGCGATCGCGGTCAGCAAAGGTACGGCGCTGGGCACCGCAGTGGCATTGCCGGAAGTTCTCGGGCAAGCGCAGAGCCTCGTCGGCATGCTGGCGAATCCTTCGCCGCTGACGCTCGCGGCTGCGTRCTATCTCCTGTTCTTCATTCCTCTGGTTGTGGCGAGCCGCCGGCTTGAGCGGGTCTACGGACACTGAGGTACAGCATGGATCTATTTCTCGACAACTTCTTCAACCTGGAATCCCTGCAGCAGGTCTATCCGCTGCTGCTGCAAGGGTTGAAGCTGACCATTCTGCTGTCCCTCGTGGCCGCACCCGTTTCGATGGCGCTCGGGATCGCCATCGCCGTGGCATACAGTTTTCATCGCCGCGCTCTGAATGTCGCGCTCGTGATGTACATCGATCTATTTAGGTCGTTTCCGGTGGTCGTGCTGCTCGCACTCATCTTCTACGGCTTGCCATTTTTCGGCGTCAAGCTGAGCAGCTTCACGGCCGTCGTGCTGGCCCTTGCATTGAACAATTCCGGCTATTACGGGGAGATCTTCCGCGCTGGAATCGAATCGGTTCCTCATGGTCAGCGCGAAGCCGCACGTTCGCTAGGCTTCGGCCCGATTCGCGAGATCACGTATATCGTCCTGCCTCAGGCGGTACGCAATGTGCTCGCGCCGCTGGCGAGCAATTCGCTCGAACTGATCAAGACGACGTCCATTGCATCACTTGTCTCGCTGCCCGAGTTGCTGCGTTCGTCGCGTGTCGCCCAGGAACAGGTCTATAACCCGACGCCGTTGATCGCGGCCGCCGTGATCTTCTTCGTGTTGTTGTGGCCGATGGCGCGTTGGGTGGCGCGGCTCGAGCGGCATATGCTGAAGGCCCGCTAGGGCGCGACCGATGACGACCTTGATTACAGGCGGAACGGGCTTTGTCGGGCTGGCGCTGGCGGAACGATTGCTGCAGGCAGGCGAACAAGTCGTTCTCTTCGATCTGCCGACGGCAATCAACAGCGAGCGCTTCGCGGCGTCCTTGCCAGGTGCTCGCATGATCCCCGGCGACATTCGTTCGGGTGGCGATCTTGAAACCGTGTTCGCAAGCGAGGCCATCGACTGCGTGGTCCATACGGCCGCGATCACACCTGGCCCGGAGCGCGAACGTGGCGATGCCGAACGCATCTTCGACGTCAACGTACTTGGCACCATCGGCTTGCTGCAGCAATGCGTCCGTGCGCGTGTGAAGCGGGTCGTTGTGGTGAGTTCGGTTGCGATCTACGGCGCCAGCGCACCGGCTGCGTCCGGTTGCTATGAAGAGGACGTGTCCGCGCCCGCGCCCACGAGCCTCTACGGGATCAGCAAGCTCGCGGCGGAACAGGCGGCGTTGCGTATGGGCGAGTTGCAAGGACTGAATGTGGCCATCGCACGGCTGGGGCCGGTGTACGGGCCGTGGGAACATGCCAGCGATGCACGCGAGCGCCTGAGTCCGCACTATCAGGTGACGTCGGCTGCCCTTGCAGGCGCCGAGATCGTGCTGCCGCGGCCGATGACTGCGGATTGGATCTATGCGCGCGATGCAGTCCACGCGCTCGCGTTGATTGCGGGCGCGCAAACGCTCCCCCATGCGGTCTATCAGATCGGCGGCGGCTGCCTGACTGACTTGGGTCAGTGGTGTGCCGCGCTCGCGCATCATCTGCCGGGCATTCGCTGGCGCACGGCCGCGCCGGGAGAAGAGGCCACCATTCAATACACGCTGCCCGTTGATCGTCCCGCGTTGAGCGTTGCGCGGCTGTCGAAGGACCTGAACCACCGCTGCCGCTTCGACCTTGCGGCCGCGGCCGAAGACTATCTCGCGTGGCGCGAGGCGCGCAGCCGGGGCGAAGGCGAGCGACTTGTCGGAGCGAGCCAATGAAGCGTCTCGAGGGCAAGTGCGTGCTCATTACGGGCGCGTCCTCCGGCATCGGGCGCTCGATCGCGCAGCGGTTTGCCCGTGAGGGCGCACGCCTCGTGCTTGCCGATATCACCGAAGCTGTCCGCGAAGGCGGCGTCTCGACCACGGAAATGCTGCGCGCCGATGGGCATGAAGTCGAATTCATCCGTACCGATGTGGCGCAGGAACACGAGGCCACGGCAGCGGTCGCGTGTGCCGTGAGGCGATATGGCCGGCTCGATGTGCTCGTCAACGACGCCGCCATCAGCGCCGGCAAGCCGTTGCTGGAAACCAGTATCGATGAATGGAATCGGGTGCTGGCAGTGAATCTGACGGGCGTCTTCCTGATGTCGCGTGCTGCCGTCAAGGTCATGCTCGATCAAGACATTCGGCACGAAGCGCGTGGCCGGATTGTCAACATTTCTTCGCAGCATGGGATGGTCTGCGCGCCGCGCAACGTGGCGTATGGCACGTCGAAAGCGGGCGTGGCGTATCTGACACGCCAGGTCGCGGTCGACTACGCAGATCAAGGAATCATTTGCAATGCGGTTGCGCCGGGCAAGGTCATCACAGGCAAGCCGGGCTTGGCCGCTTCGGCGGAAGCACTCGAGTATTCGAAGGCACGCACGCCGATGCCGCGTTTGGGGCGCCCCGACGATGTCGCAAGCGCCGCGCTCTTTCTCGCTTCAGACGAAGCGGCCTTCATTACTGGCGAGAACTTAATGGTCGATGGCGGCTGGATGGCCGCCTGAAGAAAAAAGAGATGAATCTGATGAGCACCCCTGAACACACTCCGCAAGTTCCCACTGATCAGCCGGCCATGATCGAGCTGCGCCACGTCAGCAAATGGTTTGGCGAAATGCAGGTCTTGTCGGATGTCAACGTGCGCGTGCAGCGCGGCGAGCGGATCGTCGTGTGCGGGCCATCCGGCTCGGGCAAGTCGACGATGATCCGCTGCATCAACCGRCTGGAAGARCACCAGCAGGGCGAGATCCTGGTGGAGGGCGTGAGCATCACCGAGAGCCGGCGCAACATCAGCTTTGTGCGCCGTGAGGTCGGCATGGTGTTCCAGCAGTTCAACCTGTTTCCGCATCTGTCGGTGCTGCAAAACCTGATGATCGCGCCCATGAAAATTCGCGGCATCAAGAAGAAGGACGCTGAAGAAACAGCGCGCTACTTCCTGGACCGCGTGCACATCGGCGACAAGGCTGATCGTTATCCGGCTCAACTTTCGGGCGGCCAGCAGCAGCGCGTGGCGATCGCCCGGGCGCTGTGCATGAAACCCAAGATGATGCTCTTCGACGAACCGACATCGGCACTCGATCCGGAGATGATCAAGGAGGTACTCGACGTCATGCTGCAGCTGGCGCGTGAAGGCATGACCATGGTCTGCGTCACGCATGAGATGGGTTTCGCGCGCACGGTCGCGGACCGGATTCTCTTCATGGACAAGGGTGAAATCGTCGAGGAGGCGCCACCTGAAACGTTCTTCTCGATGCCAAAGGGAGAGCGCGCTCGAGCGTTTCTCGGTCAGATACTCAATCGATAAGGAAAGCAGTTCATGGATCTGAAAATTTCCGGGCGCGTCGCGCTCGTCCTTGGCGCCGGCGGCGGACTCGGCAGTGCGATGGCCCTGCAGCTCGCGCAGGAGGGCGTGATCGTCGCGCTGGCGGACATCGATGAAAAGGCGCTCGCGGCGACCGCGGCGAGCATCGCGGCGGCGGGTGGAGTGTCCGCCACGTTCTGCTTCGACCTGGGCGACCGTTCTGCGATCGATCAGCACGTGTCGCGGATCGAGCAGGAACTCGGACCGGTCGACATTCTCATCAACAACACAGGTGGGCCGCCGCCGTCCGCTGCGAGCGGGATTGAGCCGGAGGTCTGGACCCAACAGTTCAACGCGATGGTGTTGTCGGTGATCGGCCTCACCGACAGGGTCTTGCCAGGCATGCGCGCCCGGAAGTGGGGTCGGGTGATCACCAGTTCGTCGTCGGGAATCATTGCGCCGATCCCCAATCTTGCCATGTCGAACGCGTTGCGGATGACGCTGGTCGGCTGGTCGAAAACGCTTGCGCGCGAGGTCGCCGCGGACAACGTGACCGTCAATATGATCCTGCCAGGTCGAATTGCCACCGCCCGGATCCGCTTTCTCGACGAGGCGAAGGCGAAACGCGAAAATCGTCCCATCGAAGACGTCGTCAGCGAAAGCGTCGGCTCGATCCCCATGGCGCGCTACGGCTCACCATCGGAATATGCCGACGTGGTGACCTTTCTCGCCAGCGATCGGGCGTCATACATGACCGGATCGATCGTACGTGTCGATGGTGGGTATCTGCAGAGCGTCTGACGCGCCGGAGCGCAAGCGGATCGGCGAAATCGTGAGAATCAGACGACCTCGCCGCCCTGCGCAGACCTCTCACGCATGCTCGACCGCCAGGCCAGGTAGTCGGACAGGGCGGCCGCTTCGCCATAGCTCGGCATGAACCCAAGGTCTTGTCGCAAGCGTTCGATCGAGAATGGCGGCCTTGCAGACGGCGCGTGCTCGCCGACGTTGGCCTCGTCGCGTCGCGCAACGAGTTCATGTGAAAAACCCGGATGCACGCGGCACAACCGCTCGCACCACGCGGTCGGCGACCAGCGTTCGCCGGTGCCGATCTGATAGAGGGCATGCCGCAGGTCGGGTGCCTTGGCAATCTCGATGATGGCATCGGCGGCGTCGATGGAGTAGATCCAGTCGTCCGGCAAATCGGCGCAGAAGCGCGCGGTCTGCCGTGCTTCTGCGAGCCGCGTGAGCAACAGCGGAATGCTCAGCGTGTCGCGCATGCCGGTGTCATATTCCCATCGACCGAACACGACGCCGAGCCGGGCCACCGTCACCTTGAGGCTTCGCGTGGCACGGTAGCGCAACGCGGCGCGCTCGGCCGCGTGTTTCGTGATGCCATAGAGTGAATCCGGCTCCGGCATGTCGCGATCTTCAACCAGCTTTTCCCGCCCATGGCCACCCGTGCCGAACACGGCGCCGCTGCTCAAGTGAACGACGTGAAGGAGGCCTGCCGTGCAAGCCGCATCGAGCACATTGAGCGTGCCGATCAGATTGACCTCGGCGATCACGCGCGCCTGTGTTCGCTCACGCGCGAGGCCCGCAGTGATCGCTGCGCCGTGGATGAGACGCGTGACTTCGTGATGATGCAAGGCGCTGGCAATCGAATCGCAGTCGCGGACATCGCCGGATTCGAACAGGTAGGTCCCCGGAAGCCGGCCGAATTGCTCGATCGCCGCCGCGGGCGGCGGCTCAGGCCCAAACGCGACCACCGTGTCGCCGCGTGCGAGCAGGCGCTCGGCGATATTCAAGCCGACAAACCCCGAGCCGCCGGTGATCAGGACAGTCATCGCGAGGCTTTCACGCGAGCCACGGCTGAGGCGCGGGCCGTGCACCGACCGCGGCGATCCTGTCGCAGGGAACCAGCTTGCCATGGCCGGCCGAAGCGAGGAGGGCGCCCTCGTGGCAAACGACAATCCCGCGGCTGAGCGTGGTCACCGGCATGCCGCGTACGGTGGTCCCTTCGTAGACGCTGTAGCCGGTACCGTCATGCAGGGTCGCGGCCGATAGCGTCGCTTCGGCCTGCGGGTCCCAGAGTACGAGGTCCGCATCCGCGCCGAGCGCGATCCTGCCCTTGCGCCCCTCGAGGCCGAACAGCCGCGCCGGTTCCTCGGACGTGAGTTCGACGAACCGTTCGAGCGAGATCCGACCCTTGGTGACGCCCTCGGAAAACAGCAGGGGCAGTCGCGTTTCCAGCCCCGGCAAACCGTACGGTATCTTGTTGAAGGGCGGATCCTCGCCGGCCTGGCGCTTGCCTTGCGGACCGTCGAGATGGAACACCGAGTGATCGGACGAGAAGCACGAGAACAGGCCGTCGCGCAACCCGTCCCAAAGTGCTTCGTGATCGCTCGCATCGCGTGGAGGCGGGGAACAGCAATACTTGACCGCCTCGTGCGCCGGCCGGTCGAGATCCTGTTCCGTCAGCAACAGATACTGCGGGCAGGTCTCGGCGAAGACCGGCAACCCCTGAATCTGCGCGATGGCGATCTGGGCGGCCGCAGCAGCAGATGACACATGGACCACAAAGATCGGGATGTCGAGGAGTTCCGCCATGGTGATCGCGCGATGCGTGGCTTCGCGCTCCGTGAGCGCGGGCCTTGYGTGGGCGAGGTATTTGGGCTGYCGGTAGCCCAGCGAGAGCAGGCGCTCGGTGAGCCATCCGATCACGTCATGACTTTCGGCGTGAATCATCGGCAACACACCCAGCCGTCGCGCATGCAGCAGCGTCTCCAGCACCTGCCGGTCGTCGAGGCGCAACGCATCGTAGGTCATGTAGAGCTTCACAGACGTGAAACCTTCCGCCGCAAGCGCAGGCAGTTCTTCCTTGAGCACCTTTTCGCTTGGATCGGTGACGATCATGTGGAAGGCGTAGTCGACCACCGCGCGGCCGGAGGCGCGCTTGCGATAAGCGGCCACGCTCTCACGCAGCGAATCGCCCCGATGTTGCGCAGCGAAGGGCATGACCAGGGTGGTGCCGCCGAATGCGGCGCCGACGGTCGCGCTGTAGAAGTCGTCGGCGGTGGTGGCGCCGGTCGAGGTCATCTGCGCGATGTGGCAATGCACGTCGATTCCGCCCGGCAGCACGAGCTTGCCCGAGGCGTCAAGCATGTTCCTGGCATCGAGTGGGGCACGGTCCAGCGCCGCGATACGGCCGTCCCTCACGCCAATGTTGACGCGCTCGAGGCCGCCGTCGATGAACACACTTCCGTTGCGTACGACCAGATCGAAATCGGACATTGCAGAACACTCTTTGGATGGCGTGGGCGTCAATGCAGTACCTTGTTGAGGAATTGCTTGAGCCGATCGCTTTGCGGCCTGTCGAAGATTTCTTCGGGACTGCCCATCTCGACAATGCGACCTTCGTCCATGAAAACGACACGATCTGCGACACGGCGGGCGAACCCCATTTCATGCGTCGCGACGATCATCGTCATGCCCTCGGCAGCGACGGCTTCCATGGTCTCCAGCACTTCGCCGACGCGTTCAGGGTCGAGCGCGGAAGTCGGTTCGTCGAAGAGGATGACCTTGGGCTCCATCGCGAGGGCGCGGGCAATGGCGACGCGCTGTCGCTGGCCGCCCGACAGTTGCTCCGGATACGCCTCGTATTTGCCGGCCAGGCCAACTTTGGCGAGCAACTGGCGACCGCGTTTCGCGGCATCCATAACGCGCGTGCGCCGGACCTCGACCATGCCGAGCATCACGTTTTCCAGCACCGACAGATGCGGCCACAGGTAGAACATCTGGAATACCATTCCGACGTCCGAGCGCAGACGCGCCAGTTCTCGACCGGACATCGGTCTGGATTTCCGGCCTGCTTCAATCACATGGCCGACAGTCTGGCCGTCGATGGCGATTTCGCCGCGTGTCGGCCGTTCCAGGTAATTGATCGAACGCAGCAAGGTGCTTTTGCCCGAGCCGCTCGGGCCGATCAGGCAGACCACCTCGCCGCGTTGGACACTCAGGTCCACGCCATTCAGGGCCTTCACGGTTTCGAAATGCTTGTAGAGATCGCGTAGCTGGATCATGGGTGCATGGTTCATCTCAGGCCTCCGAGGTTGCATCGCCGAGACCGAGTGCACGCCTTCGACGCGCTGGCAGCCCGCGCCGCTCGACCGTCGAACGTTCGACGTAGAGTTGGAAAAGCGTCAGCGCGGTGGTCATGGCGAGGTAGATGACGCCGGCCATGGTGAGAATTTCGACTGCGCGATACGTGCTGCTGTAGATGGTCTGCGCGCTCAGCATCAGTTCGGGCACCGTGATCACCGAAGCCAGAGAAGTATTCTTCGTGTGGCTGATGAAATTGCCGATGTAGGGCGGCAGCACGATCCGAGTTGCCTGCGGCARGATGATGCGACGCAGGATTCGCGGATAGGCCATGCCGACCGCCTGCGCCGCTTCGAGCTGGCCGCGATGCACCGCGTGGATCCCGGCGCGGATGATCTCGGCGTTGTAGGCGGCGGAACTCATCGACAGGGCGATGATGGCCGATGGCAGCGCCTCGAGCCGCAAGCCGAACATGGGCGCCGCGTAGTAGACGAAGAAGAGGTGCAGCAATACCGGCGTACCCCGGAAGATCCAGATGTAGACAAAGGCGGCGCTGCGCACAGCCGCATGACGCGAGTCACGCCCCAGAGCAAGCACAAGGCCGAACGCGGTGCCGCAAACCTGCGTCACCACGGCCAGGAAAATAGTGAGCAGCGAAGCCTTGAGCAGGACCGGCAGGTACGGCAGGACTTGTACGAAATCGATATTCATAGGGGAGTCCCGTGCACGCCTGGAGAGTCGCTCGAACAGTGTTGCCGCGACATCACTTCGGGTTCTCCGTAAGCTGGGAGCTGTAGTTGTCGATGCCGAAATACTGCTTGCCCCATTTGTCCAGCAGGCCTTCCCTCTTCATTGCGCGGATCGCGTCATCGACTTTGGCTTTCAACTCGGCCGAACCCTTGGGCATGGGCGCCCCGACAAAGCGGACGCGATAGGGGTCGCCGACGATCGATGCGAGGCCGGGCCGCTGGCGCAGCAGGTTGGCGGCAGAGGTATCCGGCGCGACGATGGCGTCGAGCCGGCCGACCGCGAGATCCGTGAACATTTCGACATAGCCGCCGTAACCCTTGAACACCTCGAACGCCCCATATTGCTTTTCGATGTCCCGGGCCGGCATCTCGCCATCGTTCGCACCGGCGATCGCGCCGACACGCTTGCCTTTCAGATCCTTGAAGCTCTTCACATCGGTCGCGCCTTGCCGCGCAACGACCACCACAGCGGAGCGCGAATAGGGAATCGAATAGTCGAAGATCGCAGTGCGCTCAGGGGTGATGTTGACGTTCGAGAAAACGATATCGAAGCGGCCCGTCTGCAGTCCCGGCAGGATGCCCTTGAAGTCGAGCTTGTCCAGTTGCATCGGGATGCCGGTATGGCTGGCGACGAAGTGCGCGACCTGTACGTCGTAGCCGTCGAGTTGATTCGCCGGGTTGGTGAATGAAACCGGCGGTAGATCGCCACTCGTTGCGGCGTTGAGCTTCGCGGGCAACGCGGCAAACGCGGCGCCTGTGACCGTCAACGCACTGAACAACGCCACTGTCCTGGTGGCATAAGCCCATCGTTTCATAGAACCCTCGATTGTTGGAAATGTGTGAGAACGTCGACTCGCCCAACTGCGGAGGTGCGCGCCGTTCAAGAGGCCGCTCGTATCGTAGGAATTTTTGCTTGTGCAGTCGCATCACTTTTTGTGGCTGATCCATAACTTCAAGTTAAAGCAGCGAGGACTTCGTTGGTCGTGCTGGCACGCGGACAAGCCTGGCGCCCCGGGGTGTGGCAGGCAGCGCACTGACAAGCTTCTTGGAATCAGCCCGCTTTTGAAGGAGAGCAAGCGACTGCGCGTGTGATGGGGCAGACAGGTCGGACCGGGATGTCGGCGGGCGCCAGGTTCACCGTGGTGCGATGGTGGGTGGAGAACTCCAGCCGGCGCTCTGGAGGGCCGCCCGGACGCGCCCGCGGGCTTCCTTGATCTCCACGTCGGCCAGATGCACCTCGACCGTGACACTGGCCGCTCCGAGGCCCAACAAGGCGCGGCCCTGCACCAATGACAGGCTCATTTCGCGCTCTTTCACCAAGATGGTGCGTCCACCTCTTGTTCTTCATTGTGACCAAGTGCGTCCGGCGCCAACCCTGACCGCAGAGGGGTTGGGTGCTTTGGCACGCTCCCTGCTTTGAACTGGACTCCAACTCACTTCAAAACACCCCCGAGGAGTCCGCTAGATGATGCACCGTAAATCCGTCCAGATCCTGGCTGTGGGCGCGCTTGCCGCCCTGCCGATGCTCGCCAGCGCGCAGGCCGCCGCCGCCGACGCACCAGCGGCACCGGCGCCGAATCTCACGGGCAACGTCTCGCTGACCACCAACTACAAGTTCCGCGGCCAGGACCAGGACGTCATCGGCAGCAACGGCTTTGCCAAGACCAGCTGGTTCAAGCCCGCCATCCAGGGCGGCATCGACTATGCCTTCGGGGACAGCGGCTTCTATGTCGGCAACTGGAACTCCAGCGTCAACTGGCTGCCCGGCAACTCGGTCGAGATGGACTTCTACGGCGGCTATAAATTCAAGGGCGGCCCGATTGACTGGGACGTCGGCGTCTATCAGTACTACTACCCCGGCAATACCGCGGGCAATACCACCGAAATCTACGGCGCGGGTACGTGGTCCGACGAGACCTTCGGCGCGTTCACTGCGAAGTACTCCTGGACCGTCTCCAACGACTACTTCAACTACGCCGGCAACAAGCGTGGCTCGAGCCTGGACGGCCAGAACACCGGCTACCTGAACCTGGCGTACGCCAAGGAGATCGTGCCCAAGCTGACCTTCAAGACGGCCATCGGCTACACCTTCTTCACCAGCGACATCAAGAGCCTGGGCTACAAGGACTACCTGGACTACAACGTGGGCGTGTCCTACGACTTCGGCAGCGGCCTGGCCCTGGCCGGCTCGGTGCAGGGGGGCAACAACCAAAGCGCCTTCAACCTGATCGCCACGCCCGGCATCCCCACGGGAACGGTCTTCGGACCGATCGGCCAGACCACCTTCTCGCCGAATGCGACGCGTTTCATTGTCATGTTGACCAAGACGCTCTAGTCATAGAAGGCGTGGCCCGGGGCTGCGCTGTCCCTTTCATCCGCAGGAGAAACATCATGAAGCTGGTCTCAGCCATCATCAAACCATTCAAGCTCGACGAAGTGCGCGAGGCGCTGTCTGCGATCGGCGTGCAGGGCATCACCGTCACCGAGGTCAAGGGCTTCGGCCGCCAGAAGGGCCACACCGAGCTGTACCGCGGCGCCGAGTACGTCGTCGACTTCCTGCCGAAGGTCAAGATCGAGGCCGCCGTGGCCGATGAGCTGGTGGAGCGCGTGATCGAAGCGGTCGAAAGCGCTGCGCGCACCGGCAAGATCGGCGACGGCAAGGTCTTCGTCTACGACCTGGAGCAGGTCGTGCGCATCCGCACCGGTGAAACGGGCCGCGAAGCCCTGTGACACGCAAGGCACGAAAGAACAAACCGAAATGAAAAAATTCCTTGTCTCACTCGCGCTGGGCCTGAGCCTGCT
>NZ_JBFUCI010000161.1:0-12625 GCF_056405335.1 Variovorax sp. P1_H12_2 | reverse complement strand
GCCGATGGTCATGCCAAGTGTGGACTTGCCTGACCCGCTTTCCCCGACGATGCCGATCGTCTCGTCGGCGGCGATCGCAAGGCTCACGCCATCAAGTGCGCAAATGGACCTGTCGCGCGACGCGTACGACACTACGAGATCCCGGATTTCAATACGTTTCGTCATGTCAGTGGCCTCCCACGCAGGGGCTCCAAACCATCCCGGATAGCGTCGCCAAGCAAGTTAACGGATGCGATCGCTAACGCCAGCACGACGCCGGGGATCAATACCAGCCATGGCGCCACCGTTAGGTAGACGCTCCCGAGCCGAAGCAGCGAGCCGAGCGACGCGCTCGGCGGTTGCACGCCCAGCCCGAGGAAGCTCAGGCCGCTCTCGATCAGCATGCCGACCGACAGCGCGTAGGTCAGCTGGACGATGGCTGCGCCCATGACGTTCGGCAGGATGTGCACCACCATCACGCGCATCGTCGACGCGCCGGCGATGACCGACGAGACGACGAATTCGCGCTCCCCTACTGTGAGCGACACTGAACGAATCACGCGAATGAACAACGGCAGCGTCGCCGTGGAGATCACGACGATGGCAGATGTGCTGCCCGGGCCAATCACGGCGGCGGCGAGCAACCCGAACAGCAGCGCCGGAAAGGCGAACAGCACGTCCGCGCAGCGCGCGATCACACTGTCGACGGCCCCGCCCAGATAGCCGGCGGCGATACCCAGGAAAGCGCCGATGACTGCGGTGATGACCACCGCGATCGAGGACAGCAGGAAGGTCGCACCAATGCCTTCGACCACGCGTGGCAGATAGTCCCGGCCGAGTTCGTCGGTGCCGAAGAGGAACTGTGCAGTCGGCGCGCCGAGCCGTACACCCGCGCCGATCGCCGTCGGATCCCCAAGCGGCAGGTGGGGGCCGAAGACGCCGAGAAACAGGAACAGCGCGAGCAGGCACGCACCGAGCAGGCCGAGCCGGTCACCCCCCAGGACGCGCAGCGCAGCGCGGCTAGACAGTAGCTTCACGTGCTGGCCCTCTTAGCGCCAATGCGTGGGTCGATCAGCGCATACGCCACGTCCGCGAGCATGTTGAGCGAGATGAAGGCAAATGACGCCACCAGCACACCAGCCTGCACCACCGCGTAGTCGCGGCTCTCGAGCGAACTGAAGATGTAGTACCCGACACCGGGGATCGAGAACAGGATCTCGGCGATGATCGCGCCACCGAGCAGGAAGCCGAAATAGGTAGCAGTCACGGTGACGATCGGGATAGCCGCGTTGCGCAGGATGTGGTGCCGCACGATCTGGTTCGGCGTCTCGCCACGGGCCACCGCTGCCAGAATATGTCCCTCGGTCATCACCCTCAGGACCGCATCCCGGGTGGTCCGCAGGATGAGGGCGATGCCGAAGATGCTGAGGGAAGCGGTGGGCAGCACGACGGATCGCAGGTTTTCCCAGGGGTCCTGCATCAGCGGAACGAAGCCGCCTACCTTCAGGCCGAGCGACCAGCGCGAGAACAGGAATATCAGAGCGCTGCCGAGCACGAACTCCGGCACGCTGGCGCCCAGTGCACCCACCAGCCGGCCCGCCCCCCCTGTTCCGCTGGCGCTCGATCGAATGCCGCTGGCGATCCCGAGCGGAAAGCCGACGCCAAGCGCGAACGCCAGCGTCAGCACTGCGATTTCAGCCGTGACTGGCAGCCGACGGAGCAGCTCGTCGATCACGGGGCTCTTGTTCACCATTGAAACGCCGAAGTCGCCGCGCATCAGCGCCGTGAGCCACTTGAGGAACTGGATGGGCACAGGCTGATCGAGGCCGTACTTCGCGCCGATCATCGCGCGCGCCTCCGGCGTGGCGAAGGGTCCGAGAAGGACATCGGCGTAGCCGCCGGGCAGCAGGCGAAGCGCGACGAAGACCATCAGAGCGACCCCGAGCATCGTGATCACCGCGATCCCGAGCCTCGGCGCAAGGAAGGGAATCAGACGCGCGCTCACTGCTCGAACGCGAGCAAGCTGCCGATTCCGTGGGTGTGCTGGCGCAATCATCGCTTCGAGCCGAACTCGGCCACATACTGGAACGTGTTCGAGGAGCCGGACACCGGGTCGAGCCGGATGTCCATGGTGTCGCCTCGATGCACGATGAAGTCCACCTTGGTGACCAGCGCGAGGATGTTCGCTCCATCGTCGATCATGCGGCACACCTCGGCCAGCTGGGCGTCGCGCTCGGCGCCTTCAGGGGCACTCTTCGTCTTGTCGAGCAAGTCGGCCAGCGCCGGGACGTATTCTTGGAACACCGTATTCCAGACCGCATACTTCGGGTTCCACCAGGCCACAACCATGCTCGGGTCGCTGTATCCGGCCAGCCACGACAGGGAGGCATCGAACTCACCCTTGTTGAAGGTCTTGTTGAGGTATTCGGCCGCGGGCATCTGCTGGATCTTGATGTTGATGCCGACCTGCCTCACGTTCTGCTGGATCACCTGCGCAATTCGCGCGTAGATCGGGTCTGCGGTTGAGGCGATCACCTCGACATCCACGCTTTGCTTGCCGGCCGCGGCCATCAGCTTCTTCGCCTTGTCCAGCCGCTCCGCGCGCGGCAGCCGGTAGGTGTCGACGTCCCTGCACGCGTTCTTGCCGAAGGCGCTGGGTACCGGGTAGTCGGGTTTCGAGGCGCCTGCAAACACGATGTTCGCGATCGCATCGCGGTCGATCGCCAGATTCATCGCTTGGCGAACCCGCTTGTCTTTGAAGGCCGACTTGTCCGACAGCGCGTTGATGTCGAGGCGGTAGTAATTACTCGTCGCCTGTGTGTCGACGACCAGGCGCTTGTCACCGGCCACAAGGCGGCCGATGTCCGGATTGGAAAACGTCGAGTAGTCGATCCGACCGTCTCGCAACGCTGCCACGCGCGCCGCGTCGTCCGGGATGATCAGCACATTGAGTGTGTCGACCTTCGGATAGCCCTTGCGCCAGTAGTACGGGTTGCGCACCAGGGTCCAACTTTCCTTGGGCTTGTAGGCGCTGACCATGAACGGGCCGGATCCCATGAGCTGCTTCGACGGATCGTAGCTGCCGTCCTTCAGCTCCTTGATCGGGATGATCGCGGCTGTGATGTGCGCAAGTGCCGGCAGGAAGGCAGTGTGCGGCTTTTCAAGCTCCACGCGGACAGTGCGCTCGTCGGGCGCGGACATCGACTTGATGACGCCAAATTGGCGGGACCAGTACGACGAGATCTTGCCGCTCGCCTTCGTCTTGTCCTCTTCGGTCTTCGCCGCCGCCACGCCGGCCGCATTCGTCTCCACGCCCGTGATGCGCTCAAGGCTGCCGATCACGTCGGCCGCGACAACCGGACGGCCGTTGGACCATTTCGCGTCCCCGCGCAGCGTGAGCGTATAGCTGGTCGGCGAATTCTGCTTCCAGCTCTCGGCCAGCCCTGGACGAAGCCTCATGTCCTTGTCAGTCGTGAGTAGCGTCTCATAAACCATCTCGTATATCTGCCACGAGTTGACGGTGCCCGCGACGTGCACGTCCATGCTGTCCACGTCGCCGCCGGCGCCCCAGCTGAGCGCCTTTTGCGCCAGCACCGTGCAGGGGGCGAAGAGGATGGCGGCGGCGATCAAGGTCGCCGCGCCGCGCTTGCCACAGGCGAGCAGATGAATCTTCATGGGGAACACTCCTTTTAGCGGGTCGCCGGGTTCGCGCCAGCGCGCGGTTCGACTGTCATGTCAGTGCCGTGCGATTATGTTATCGACATATCTTTATGTCAACGGTGTTGTTTGAATAACATTCCGCTGCCGACAGGCGCATACTGGCTGCCTACGCGCGCCGCGCGAGAGGATGATTACGTGCTGACTTTTGACGAG
Source organism: Variovorax sp. P1_H12_2 (assembly GCF_056405335.1). NCBI lineage: Bacteria > Pseudomonadati > Pseudomonadota > Betaproteobacteria > Burkholderiales > Comamonadaceae > Variovorax > Variovorax sp. P1_H12_2. The sequence goes on along the minus strand of NZ_JBFUCI010000161.1, from coordinate 8,773 downwards.
TACCGCAGCCACGATGCGATCGGCCTGGCCCAACGGGTGGCCAGGGGCGACATCACCCCCGACGAATTGCTGCAAACGGCCATCGATCGCGCCCAATCAGTAAACCCGCTGATCGGCGCCCTGTCCCAGACGCATTACGATCTGGCACGCGCGGCGATCCGAAACGGGCTGCCGGACGGCCCGTTCAGGGGCGTTCCGTTCCTGCTGAAAGACATCTCCGTGCAGCTCGCCGGGACGACGACGAGCAATTGCAGCAAGCTTTTTGCCGACAGCGTGGCGCCTGCGGACTCGACGCTGGTCGAGCGCTACAAGCGGGCGGGCCTCGTGATCTTCGGCAAGACCAACACCCCGGAAATGGGCCTTGCTGCTTCCACCGAGACTGCGCTCCATGGGATTACGCGGAATCCGTGGAATCACGAGCACACCTCGGGGGGATCATCGGGCGGTGCCGGCGCCGCGGTCGCTGTCGGCATCGTGCCGGCAGCCCAGGGCAGCGACGGCGGCGGCTCGATCCGCATCCCGGCGTCCTGCTGCGGCCTGTTCGGGCTGAAGCCGACCCGTGCCCGCACGCCGCTGGGCCCGGTGATCGGTGAAAGTTGGGGCAGCATGGGCGTCGCTCACGTCCTCACGCGGAGCGTGCGTGATAGTGCCGCACTGCTGGACGCGACCCAGGGCGCCGCGCCAGGCGACCCTTATGCCGCCCCTCCGGTCGCGCGCAAGTACCTCAGCGAGGTCGGGGCCGACCCGGGCCGGCTGCGCGTGGCACTGCAACTGGCACCGCTCTCCGGCTCCCCGGTGGACGCGGAGTGCATTGGTGCGGCCCGCAGCGCCGCGCAGTTGGTCTCGAGCCTCGGGCACATTGTCGAGGAGGCACAACTGCCCGGGAACATGGAGGAGTTGGGAATCGCTTCCTGGGCGCTGGTGGCCACCGGCGTGAGCGGCGCCCTGCATCGGCGGGCGGCGGTGCTGGGACGCGCACTGCGCGAGGACGATGTCGAACCCGTGACGTGGCGCGCAGTTCGCCATGCAGCCACGCTCTCCGCGCTGGACCATGCGGACGCGCTGCTCAGGATCCACCAGCACGGCCGCCGCATGGCGGCGTTCCACGAGCGCTACGACATCGTGCTCAGTCCGACCCTGGGGCAGGTCGCCGTGCCACTCGGCCCGCTGAGCATGAGCAATCCCGACCTCGACGCGTACACTCGGACGCATATGCGTTTTACCCCGTTCTGCAATCTCTTCAACATGAGCGGCGCGCCCAGCATGTCGGTGCCGCTGCACTGGACCCCGGACGGCTTGCCGGTGGGCGTGATGTTCAGCGCGGCGTTCGGTCGGGAAGACCTGCTGTTTCGACTCGCCGGCCAGCTGGAACAGGCGCAGCCTTGGTTCGACCATGTCCCCTCGCCAGTCTGATCGGAGCGCGGGCAGCGCCGCGAAGACGGCCGCGAAACGGCCGGCGCGCGGGGGTGGCGTAGGCGCGACGCTCAGCGACCGCATAGCCGGGGCCTACCCGGACATGACACCTTCGTCCCGCAGGATCGCAAGCTACATGCTGACCAACGAGCACCTGCTGCCGTTCGAACACGCTGCTGCGATTGCGGACAAGGTGGGCGTCAGCGCGATGACAGTCAGCCGGTTCCTGCGCTCACTCGGGTATCGAGGCTTCGATCAACTGAAAAACGAATTGCGCGGCACCGCCACCACTCCCGGCCTGCTGGTCAGCGACCGGCTCGACCGCATCCGCGGCAACGACCGCGATGGTGTCGCGCTGCACGACAACCTCCAGCTCGAAGTGAACGCACTGATCGCGGTGTACGAGCAGGTCGGCACACCATTGTGGAACCAGACCGTCGCGCGGCTCGTCACGAGCGACCAGGTGTTCGTCGCGGGCTTCCAGACCTTGGGCGGCCTTGCCGCCGATTTCGCGGCACGGTTGCAGTACTTGCGCCCCGGGGTCGGTATGCTCGATGGCCGCGACGGCACCTTCGCGGAGTTGTTCGCTGGCAGCGCGAAACGTCCATGCCTGGTGCTGTTCGAAATGCGTCGCTACACAAAGTTCAGCCAGTTGCTGGGGCAGCAGTGCCGCCAGCAGGGTGTCCCGCTCGTGATAATTTGCGACACCCACTGCCACTGGGCTCGCGACTGCACCGACGCGGTCTTCGCCGTCAATACCGAGAGCAACCTGTTCTGGGACGCGCAGGCGCCTTACTTGAGCCTCACCAATTTGATGCTCGACCAGGTGGCCTGCAAGCTAAAGGACCGCACCGCCGGCCGGCTGAAGGCTCTTCGCGCGTTGCAGGACTCGTTCGGCATGTTCGTCGACTGATTCGCGCGCGGTGAACGCCACGCGGGCTTGAGTTGGGTTTTTTCGAACCGCTGATCGCGGGGAAGTTCGACTTTCATGCGATCAACCCGCAAGCCCCGCAACCCATTTGAAATTCAACAGAGCCCCAAAATCTTGTCGTAGGAAATTTGGTTGCCGCCGGCCAACTTGTCGTTCATCACCACCATGACATGGAGAAATTCAGAACCCTTGACGACCTGGTGGGTGGCAAGCACAGAGTTCTCTGCAAGGTAGGTGCGGTACTTTTGGAGTTGATTCCAAATCAGATCCCCGACGAGCAGTGCCCGGTCATTGAGAAGGTGACTTGCTATTCAGAAGTTCCCACAGCCAGATCGCAACCCTCGTTGAGCGTCAGGGAAAAGCGCCAACTACGGATTTGGGATCGGGCAATTTCGTGACGTACCTTTCATTCAGCGCAAGCATCCCAGCAGCAACTCGAACGCCGGCGCAATGTGCTCCTCCTGCACGCAGGCGTATCCCAACAGCAGGCCGCGCTGCGTGCCCCCTCGCGCGTAGTAACGCGACAGCGGCCGCGTTAAGACGCCGCGCTGTTGCGCCTGCTGCGTGACGGCCACGTCATCGCTGCCGTCGGGCAGGCGCAGCACCAGGTGCAGCCCCGCATTGCTCGACTGCGCATCAAGGTAGGCCTGCCCGAGCCGCTCGCCGATGAGTCCGGCCAGCAGCGCGCGCCGCCGCGCATAGAGGACGCGCATGCGCCGGATGTGAGCGGCGTAGTGACCTTGGTCGATCAGTTCGGCCAGCGCAGCCTGTGTGATTGCGTGCCCCTCGCGGTAGAGATCGGCATGGGCGGTGCGAAACGGCTCGGCCAGCGCCCGAGGCAGCACCATATAGCCCACGCGCAGGCCGGGGAACAGCGTCTTGCTGAAGGTCCCGACGTAGATCACTGGGCTGTCGGCCTCCAGCCCCTGCATCGCGGGAATCGGACGGCCGGCGAAACGGAACTCGCTGTCGTAGTCGTCCTCCACGATCCAGCTGCCCGATGCGCGCGCGAAGTCCAGCAACTCGCGCCGCCGCGCCAGGCTCATGACCGAACCCAGCGGGTACTGGTGCGACGGCGTGACGAAGATCAGCCGTGGCGGCTGCCCCCCGCGCGGCCAGGCAGCAGACCCCGCCTCGACGCGCAGCGGCCGCACGCGTGCTGAGCCCATCTGCAGCACTTTGTGGAAGCCCCAATAGCCCGGCTCCTCGACCCACACGGTGTCCCGTGGGTCGACCAGCATGCGCAGGGTCATGTCGATCGCCTGGTGCACACCTTCGGTCACCAGCACCTGGTCTGGATCGCAGCGCACCGAGCGTGCCACGCGCAGGTGCTCGGCAATGGCGGCACGCAGCGCCGGATGGCCGCCGCCATGCGAATAGGTCAGCAGCTCCGGAGCCGGTGCGCGCCACAGTCGCGTGAGTATGCGACTGAAGGTGCGGTGCGGGAACTGCGTCACGTCGGGCACACCGGGCATGAAGGCTCCCCATTGCTGCGGAGCCGCTGAGGCGTTGGCCAGGAGCGCCTTCGCGCGCTTCGCCAGGCGCACCGGTGAGCTGGCGGCGGGCTCGGTGCTGCGTGCGAGGCCCGCGCTGAGGAGGCTGTCTGGCGTGGTCTCGGCGACGAAGGTGCCGCTGCCGACGCGCGAATGCAAGTAGCCCTCGGCCTGCAGCTGCGCATAGGCGTGCAGCACGGTGTTGCGCGACATGCCGGTCTCCCGCGCGAGGTCGCGCGAAGCCGGCAGCGCACTCGACGGCGGCAGGCTGCCGTCGAGGATCGCCTCGCGCAGGCAGTCGTAGAGCCGGCGGTTCAGCGCGGTGCGGTCGTCGGCCGCGAGGCGCTGCAGTATCAGGTCGGCGCAGATCGATTTCATACTTGCTTCTTGAATTGGCACCACCCAACAAACAAAAGTGGATCTTTCAATTGGTGCCACTTCGACATTCAATCAGATCTTCAGCAATCACTCCACTTTCTTGACCATGACCACCAACAGTGAACTCCGTGACCGACGCCTTGCAGCCACGCCGCGCGGTGTCGGCGTGATGTGCGACTTTTTTGCCCAACGAGCCGAGAACGCCAGCCTCTGGGACGTCGAAGGCCGCGAGTTCATTGACTTTGCAGCCGGCATCGCCGTGCTCAACACCGGGCACCGACATCCGCGCGTCGAGGCCGCCATCGCCGCGCAACTGGCGCGCTTCACCCACACGGCTTACCAGATCGTCCCGTACGAGAGTGTCGTGACCCTGGCCGAGCGGCTGAACAAGCTGGCGCCGATCAGCGGTCCGGTGAAAACGGCCTTCTTCACGACGGGCGCCGAGGCGGTCGAGAACGCCATCAAGATCGCCCGCGCCCACACCGGCCGACCCGGTGTCATCGCCTTCGGCGGCGGCTTCCATGGCCGCACGCTGATGGGCCTGGCGCTGACCGGCAAGGTGGCGCCGTACAAGGTCGGCTTCGGCCCGTTCCCGGGCGACGTATTCCACGTGCCGTTCCCGAGCGCACAGCAGGGTGTGGCCGCAGCCGACTCGCTGGCCGCCATCGGGCAGTTGTTCAAGACCGACATCGACCCGCAGCGCGTCGCGGCGATCATCATCGAGCCGGTACAGGGCGAGGGCGGCTTCAACGTCGCGCCGACCGAACTCATGAAGGGGCTGCGCGCGCTGTGCGACGCGCACGGCATCGTGCTGATTGCCGACGAGATCCAGACCGGCTTCGGACGCACCGGACGCCTGTTCGCGATGCTGCATCACGGCGTCGAGCCCGACCTGATCACCATGGCCAAGAGCCTCGCCGGCGGCATGCCGCTGTCGGCCGTCGCCGGCCGCGCGGCGATCATGGACGCGCCCGCGCCAGGAGGCCTGGGCGGCACCTACGCGGGCAATCCGCTGGCGGTGGCTTCGGCCCATGCGGTGCTCGACGTGATCGAGGACGAACAGCTCTGCGGCCGCGCCGACGCGCTCGGCCGTCGGCTGGTGGCGCGCCTGCTGGCGGCGAAGGAATCGAACCAGGGCATTTCCGATGTGCGCGCGCAGGGTGCCATGGTCGCGATCGAACTGCGCGACCCCGCGACTGGCGGGCCCGATCCCGAGGCCGTGCGGCGCGTGCAGGCACGCGCGCTGGCGCAGGGCCTGTTGCTTCTGAGCTGCGGCATGCACGGCAACGTGATCCGCTTTCTGTTTCCGCTGACCATTCCCGATGCGCTGTTCGAGCGTGCGCTGACGATCCTCGATGGCGCGTTGCAGGCATGAGCAGCTTGCGCGACCTCGGGCTCAGCCGCCCGCAACTGCTAAAGAACGCCTGCCTGATCGATGGCCAGTGGGTGCCCGCCGATGACGAAGGCACCCTCGAGGTCCGCGACCCGGCCAATGGGGAACTGCTCGGCCTGGTGCCGAACATGGGCCGCATCGAAGCCGGGCGTGCCATCGCCGGCGCCGAGGCCGCGCTGCCGGCCTGGCGCGCACGAACGGCGCGCGACCGTGCCGCGATCCTGCGCCGCTGGGCCGACCTGATGCTTGCGCACCAGGAGGATCTGGCGCGCCTGATGACCCTCGAGCAGGGCAAGCCGCTGGCCGAGGCGCGCGGTGAGATCGCCTATGCCGCGTCGTTCATCGAATGGTTCGGCGAGGAGGGCAAGCGCGTCGACGGCGAGGTGCTGCAGGCGCAGCGCGACGGCCAGCGCATGTTGGTGCTGAAGCAGCCGATCGGCGTCTGCGCGGCGATCACGCCCTGGAACTTCCCGGCTGCGATGATCACGCGCAAGGTCGGCCCGGCGCTCGCGGCCGGCTGCACCATCGTCGTCAAGCCGTCCGAGCTGACGCCGCTCAGCGCGTTCGCGCTCGGCGCGCTGGCGCAGGAGGCGGGCATCCCGCCCGGCGTGCTGCAGATCCTGGTCGGCGATGCCGCCGCGATCGGCGCCGCGCTGTGCGAGAGCGACACGGTGCGCAAGCTCAGCTTCACCGGCTCGACCGGCGTCGGCCGTCTGCTGATGCAGCAGTGTTCGCCGACCATCAAGAAGCTGTCTCTCGAGCTCGGCGGCAATGCGCCCTTGATCGTCTTCGACGACGCTGACCTGGACCGCGCGGTCACGGGCATCATGGCCTCGAAGTTCCGAAACATGGGCCAGACCTGCGTGTGTGCCAACCGAATCTACGTGCAAGCCGGCGTCTATGACGAGCTGGCTCGCCGGCTCGTGAAGGCTGTCGAGGCGCTGCGCGTAGGCAATGGCCTGGAACCGGGCGTCACGCAGGGCCCATTGATCGACGGGCGCGCCATCACCAAGGTGCGCCAGCACATCGACGATGCGCTGACCCAGGGCGCGAAATTGCAGACCGGCGGCAGTGGCCATTCGCTCGGCGGAAACTTCTTCGAGCCCACGGTGCTGACCGGCATGACGCAATCGATGCGCGTCGCGGGCGAGGAAACCTTCGGGCCGGTGGCGCCGCTGTTCCGCTTCGAGACCGAGGACGGCGCCATTGCGATGGCCAATGCCACGGTGTTCGGGCTCGCCGCCTATGTCTTCACCGAGGACAGGCGCCGCATCCGGCGCGTCAGCGAGTCGCTCGAGACCGGCATGGTGGGCGTCAACACCGGGCTGATCTCGAACGAGGTCGCGCCATTCGGCGGCGTCAAGCAGTCGGGCCTGGGCCGCGAAGGCTCGCGGCATGGCATCGAGGACTACCTCGAACTCAAGTACGTGTGTCTTCAGGATTGACCCGTGCTCCCACGAATGACGGTGCGTGCGAAGGGGACCGGTGTCCCGGGCAACCCGTGATACACATAGTGCATTTGACCCCACTGGTGAGCATCGACTCCACCGTCATTGACCTGAGCCTGTCCATGTACGCCTGGGCCAAGTAGCAGCGTACCAAGGGCGCCGTGAAGCTGCACCTGGTTCTCGACCACGACAGTTACCTGCCGTGCCTCGGCGTGGTCACCGACGGCAAGGTGCCAGACGTGAAGGTTGCCCAGTTGACTGACTTCGGCGCCGGCACCATCGTGGTGGACAACCGGGGCGTCATCTTTGTGAGACGTATGAAGAGAGATGCCTTCTACGAGGTCGTCCAGGAGCGCGAGCCGCCGCAAAACCGCACCATCGTGCGCGACCAGCCGCATCGACTCTTCCAATGCCATGCGGGCCTTGGCCGGATCGGCCTTGAGGATTGCGAACTGCCCAGGAATCAAGGCTCTCTCGCTGCATGTTCGCGTTGTACCAATCTGCGAAGAGGTCGGCGCGGCGCTGCTTCTCCTCCTAGCGCGCATTGCGCGGCCCTTGGCCGTCGAAGGTCCGCTCGCCCAGCAGGAACCGGTTGGCGCGCCGCTCCGGCGAGTGCCACAGCCTGGGCGCATTCGGAAGAGTCTCGCCGACACAGGCCTCCGCCAAGTCCTGCACGCCGTCGAACGTGCCCTGTGCGGCGACAGGATCCGTTGGACGGCCGTGCGCATCTGCGTGTGGCGCGGCGGATCGACTTCGACGATCGGGCTGGGCGCGCGCCAGGCGCCCGGCTTGCGGATGTCGGCCAGGCCCGAACCGCCTTCAGAGGAGAAGGTCTGCCAGCCCTTCAGCGCCGGCTGGACGTTGCGATGGCGGCCCATCACGTAGACGCCGTACCGCGAGAGCAACCCGACGGGGCCGGCCTGCCGCACCTTGGCGTGCATCCCGAAAAAGGCGTTTCGAGTACGCTGTCTTCGTAGGGATCGCCGTCGCTCGAGGGGATGGGTGTGGGATGCGAGCTCATGGCCTTTCCCGCTCAGGCAATGCGGCCGCCGTCCACCGGCAGCGCGATTCCAGTGGTGAAGCCGGCCTCGTCCCCGAGCAGATAGAGCACCGCCGCGGCGATCTCCTCGGGTTCGCCGAAGCGGCCGCTCGGTATGCGCGAAAGCATGGTCTGCGCACGGACCGCCCGGGCGTCGCTGTCCCCTGCCTGCGCAAAGCTCGCGTCGGTCATCGGCCCGTTGATGGTCCCGGGGCAGACGCAGTTCACGCGGATCTTCTCCGCCGCATGGTTGAGCGCGAGACTGCGAGTGAGCATCGTGACCGCGCCCTTGGACGCCGAGTACGCGGAGAGAAAGGGCGAGCCGATCAGGCCCGCGGTCGACGAGAACAGCACGATCGAGCCGCGGCCGATCTCCCGCATCTGGGGCACGAAAGCGCGCGCGGCGAGCCACGGGCCTTTCACGTTGACCGCGAACAGCCGATCCCACTCGGCCTCCTCGATCTCGATGGCCGGCTTGGCCGGGCCGAGGATGCCGGCGGCGGCGGCCAGCAGTTCGACCGGGCCGAGCTCGCGGCGCGCGGTCTCGGCGGCGCGCGCGACGTCGTCGGCCGACGAGGCATCGCCCACGACGCTCACCGAGCCGGCACACCGCGCGGCGGTCGATGYCAGGCCGGCCGCGTCGCGATCGAACAGGAGCACGCGTGCGCCCTGCCCGGC
>NZ_JBFUCI010000160.1:0-12860 GCF_056405335.1 Variovorax sp. P1_H12_2 | reverse complement strand
GCCCCGGGCCGGCCGACGTCACCGGCCGCTTCGCGGCTGCCCTGCGCTGCTCGCGGTACGCGGGGTCTCGCTCAAACTCGCTCCGCTGCGCTCCACTCAAACAGTCGCGAGCCCTGATCCGCGCACCGCTGCGCTGCTCGGCGGTGCCTCAACGGCCGGCCCGGGGCCTACCGCCCACCGCCGTGGATACGTCGGGGGTGCGCTCCTCGCCTCCACGGTTCGCCTGGGCGCAGGCTCTCGACGCTAGAGGCGCGCCCGTCCGTGGGTCACCCCCGAAGCCCGGCATGCGGTGCGGGACGGGCGATCCCCTCTGCGCCGCTGAGGAGCGCAGCTTCAGGCGGAAAAAGGGCCGCGCGTGTTTGAGCGCAGCGAGTTTGCGCGGACCCCGCCTGAAGCGAGCACCGCAAGGCAGCCCGAAGGGCCGGCGCAGTGGGGTCGTCCGGCCCGCACCGCGTGCCGGGCGCCCTCGCCAGCGCACAACCACCCTTGCCCACCCACGGCCACTCTTTCCAAAGCTCAGGCCCCTCCCAGAGCGCACTTTGGGGTAGCCTCTACCCTGAGCCAAGACAGCAAGGAGACAACGATGGCAAACACCCTTTCCCCCGCAGAAGAAGCATTGCGCGATGCCGCACGCGAGTACCACCGCTCGCCCGTCAAGGGCAAGATCTCGATCTCGCCGACCAAGCCGCTGCTGAACCAGCGCGACCTGTCGCTGGCCTACTCGCCGGGCGTGGCCTATCCCTGCCTCGACATCCAGGCCGACCCCTCGCTGGCGGCCGAGTACACCTCGCGCGGCAACCTGGTCGGCGTGGTCACCAACGGCACCGCCGTGCTGGGCCTGGGCAACATCGGCCCGCTGGCCAGCAAACCGGTGATGGAAGGCAAGGGCTGCCTGTTCAAGAAGTTCGCCGGCATCGACGTCTTCGACATCGAGCTGGCCGAGAACGACCCCGACAAGCTGGTCGAGATCATCGCGGCGCTCGAACCCACGCTGGGCGGCATCAACCTCGAGGACATCAAGGCACCCGAGTGCTTCTACATCGAGAAGAAGCTGCGCGAGCGCATGAACATCCCGGTGTTCCACGACGACCAGCACGGCACGGCCATCATCTCGGCCGCGGCGCTGATCAACGGGCTCGAACTGGTCGGCAAGAAGATCGAGGACGTGAAGATCGCGGTCTCGGGCGCCGGCGCCGCGGCGATCGCCTGCCTCGACGTGATGGTCGGCCTGGGCGTCAAGCCCGCCAACATCTACGCGGTCGACTCCAAGGGCCTGATCTACATCGGCCGTCCGGGCGGCTTCGACGATTCCAAGACCCGCTACGCGCAGAAGGACACGGGCGCCCGCACCCTGGCCGACGTCATGAAGGACGCCGACGTGTTCCTCGGCTGCTCGGCGCCGGGCGTGGTCTCGCAGGACATGGTCAAGAGCATGGGCAGCCAGCCGATCATCCTGGCGCTGGCCAACCCCGAGCCCGAGATCCGGCCCGAACTCGCCAAGGCCGTGCGCCCCGACTGCATCATCGCGACCGGCCGCTCGGACTATCCGAACCAGGTCAACAACGTGCTGTGCTTCCCCTACATCTTCCGCGGCGCGCTCGATTGCGGCGCAAGCAAGATCACGGAGGAGATGAAGCTGGCCTGCGTGCGCGAGATCGCCGACCTCACCAAGGCCGACATCAGCGAGGAAGTCGCCACCGCCTACGCCGGCCAGGAACTGGCCTTCGGCCCCGACTACATCATCCCGAAGCCCTTCGACTCGCGGCTCATCTTGCGCATCGCGCCCGCGGTCGCCAAGGCGGCGCAGGCCTCGGGCGTGGCCGCGCGGCCGATCGAGGACCTCGACGCCTACCGCCAGCACCTGACGCGCTTCGTCTACCAGACCGGCATGTTCATGCGCCCGGTGTTCAGCGCCGCCAAGCTGGCCACCGCCAAGCGCGTGGCCTACGCCGAGGGCGAGGACGACCGCGTGCTGCGCGCCGCCCAGCTGGCGGTCGACGAGGGCCTGGCCAAGCCGATCCTGATCGGTCGCCCAGCCGTGATCGAGGCCCGCATCAAGAAGGCCGGCCTGCACATCAGCCTCGGCAAGGATGTCGAGTGCSTCGACCCCGAGGACGATCCGCGCTTCCGCACCTACTGGGAGGCTTACCACCAGATCATGGGTCGGCGCGGCATCACGCCCGAGGCCTCGAAGGCCATGGTGCGGCGCTCCAACACCACCATCGCCTCGCTGATGCTGCACCTGGGCGACGCCGACGCGATGCTGTGCGGCCTGGTCGGCCGCTTCGACAGCCACCTCAAGATCCTGAACCAGGTGCTGGGCCTCAAGCGCGGCGCGCCGGGCTTCGCGACGCTGAACGCGCTGACGCTCGAGAAGTACACGCTGTTCATCGCCGACACCAACGTGCACGAAGACCCGAGCGCCGAGACGCTGGCCAACATCGCGGTGATGGCGGCCGACGAGGTGCGGCGCTTCGGGCTGCCGCCCAAGGTGGCTTTCCTGTCGCACTCCAACTTCGGCTCGTCCGAGCGCGGCTCGGCGCGCAAGATGCGCATGGCGCGCGACCTGTTCGCCAAGATGGCGCCCGACATCGAATGCGACGGCGAGATGCACGGCGACGCCGCGCTGTCGGAGGACGTGCGCCTCAAGGCGCTGCCCGAGACCTCGCTCACCGGCGAGGCCAACCTGCTGATCTGCCCCAACCTCGACGCCGCCAACATCCTGTTCAACGTGCTGAAGATGACCGGCGGCAACGGCGTGACGGTGGGCCCGATCCTGATGGGTGCGCAGGGCTCGGCCCACATCCTGACGGCGTCTTCGACGGTGCGCCGCGTGGTCAACATGACCGCGCTGGCCGTGGCCGACGCCAACTCGCCGCGCTAGGCCGCCGGTCCGCCCCCTGCCTGTTCCGCCAGGGCCAGGGCATGCAGGGGGCAGCCGTCGCGCTCATGTCTTGAGATGGGCCAGCGCGATCACCGAGACCGGCTTGATTGGCGCCTGCGCCGAGAAGACGCCCAGCTGCGCGACCTCGGTCTGGCGGGTCTGCGCCAGCAGATGGGCCACGGTGTGCTGGCAGTAGCGCCCCTGGCAATACCCCATGCCGGTGCGGCAGGCCAGCTTCACGCTGTTCACGTCGCTCACGTGCGGGTTCTCGGCAAGGAAGTCGCGCACGGTGCCGGCCGAGACTTCCTCGCAGCGGCAGACCAGCGTGTCGTCGGTGGCCAGTCGCGCCAGCGCATCGAGYCGCGGCTCGAAGAAGCGCAGCACCACCTCGGTGAAGCGGCGCGCCCGGGCGATGGCGCGGGTCGTGGCACGCAGAGCCTTCTCGAGCGGCTCCGAGGGCGCCTCAGCGCGGATGGCGACAACGATGTTCAGCGCCGCCAACCGCCCTTCGAGAAAAGCCAGCTCGGCACCGTTGACGCCGGCCGGCTCGCCGGCGACATAGATCGAATCCACGCTGGTTCGCATGGCTTCGTCGTGCTCGACGATCCAGCCGCCTTCGGCCGGACGCCACCGGACCGCGCAACCGGCCTGGCGCGCCAGCTCGCTCGAAGCGAGCAAGCCGTAGCCGACGACCAGGGTATCGGCCTCGAGCACGCGCTCGGTGCCGGGGCGTGCCTGCCACTCGGCGTCGGCATCGCACAGGGTCACCCGCTGCACGGCCTCCTCGCCCTCGGCGCGCAGCACCAGGGTGCCGAAGCGGACCGGGACGCCATGTCGCTGCAGGTTGCGCAGTGCGGCCGCGGTCTGGGCCAGCAGGCGGACATGGCCCGGGACGGCCGGCCAGCCGGCCAACAGTTCGCTCGCGGCAGGCTTGGGGCGTGCGATGGCGACCTCGAGCACCTCGCCGCCGGCCTGCACCAGCAGATCGGCCACCAGCAGCAGCAGCGGATGCGAACCCGCGAGCACGAAGCGCTTGCCGGCGCGCAGGAACTGGCTCTTGGCCAGCGTCTGGATGCCGCCTGCCGACATCACGCCGGGCAGGATCCAGCCCGGAAAGGCCACCGGCAGGTCGTAGGCCCCGGTGGCGATCAGCAGCGAGCGGCCTTCGAGCACTTCGGTCTCGTCGGCCTGCGAGATCGCCAGGCGCACGTGGACGCCGTCGGGCGTGCGGAACACGCCCCAAGCCGTCGCCCCGAGCCGCCATTCGATCGCCGTCGAACGGCGCGCGCGTGCGATCAGCGGCTCGCCGAAGGCATAGCTCTTGAACGCGCTCGAAGGCGGCGCGCCGAAGCTCTGCGGCGGCTGGCGGAAGATCTGCCCGCCGAGGTCATGCTGTTCGTCGACGACCACCACGTGCAGGCCATGCTCGGCCGCCGTCAGCGCGGCCGACAGACCGGCCGGGCCGGCGCCAACGACGACGAGGTCGAATGGGGATGCCTCAGTCATGGCGCGGCACCTCGACATGCATGTGCTCGGCCACGCGCGTCATGCAGCTGCGCACGGCCGGGCGGCCGTCGATGGTCACCAGGCAATCGAAGCACACGCCCATGTTGCAGACCGGCGCGCGCGCGGCGCCGCTGGCAGTGCGGCGGAAGACGACGATGCCCGCCGCCAGCAGGGCCGTCGCGACCGTCTCTCCCGGATGGCACGAAGTCGCGACGCCGTTGACATGGATGAGGATCGGGGCGGGCCGGCTCACGCCGGCATCGATGCGGATGCGATCAGGCAAGGGTCAGGCTCCCGAAACGTTGAGGGTCGTAGGCGCGGACGTCGAAGGTCTCGGGCCGGCCGAGGATCTTGTCGGCGAGGATGCGCGCGTAGGTCGGGCCCAGCGTGAAGGCCGAGCCGCCCGTGGCGATGAACAGGCCTGCGGCCTTGGGCACTTCGCCGATCAAGGGCAACTGGTCGGCCACCAGGGCCGTGGTGCCGGTCCACACGCGCAGCACCGGAAGATGAGCGACGGCGGGCACGACCGCAGCCGCCGCGGCCATGTTGCCGGCCAGCGAGGGCAGCAGCAGCTCGGGCCGGCGATCGAGGTCGACCATGCCGCCGGATTGCCTCAGGGCGGCCGGCCAGCCGCCGCCGATCAGGACATTGCCTTCGGGCGTTTGCTTCATCGACAGCCGCCGCCCGGCATGCTGGACCAGGTGCTTGATCAAGGGCGCGGTGCGCGCGGTGGCCGTCATGGTCAAGCCCACGGGACTGACCGGCAGCACGACGCCCGCCATCTGCGCCAGCCGGCCCGACCATGCGCCGGCGGCGATGACCACGTGCTCGGCCTGGCAGACGCCGCCGTCGTCGAAGCTCACGTGCCATCCGCGCCCATTGCGGCGCATCGATTGCACGCCGGTCCGCGAATGCACGTGGGCACCCAGGCGCATCGCGGCGCGGGCGTAGGCCAGCGCGCAGMGCCGCGGATCGGCCTTGCCCTCGGCGGCGCAGAAGGCCGCCGCGATGACGTTCTCGCCCAGATAGGGTGCGCGGGCCTGCAATGCGGCGCGGTCCAGCAGCTCGGTCGATAGGCCTGCAGCCTGTTCCAGCGCGATCTTGCGGCCCAGCCGCTCGACCTGCTCCGCTGTTTCGGCGACCATGAAGCCGCCATGCTGCACCACGCCGAGCTCGGCGCCGAGCTCGGACTCGAGCCGGCTCCAGGCGCGCTGCGCATCGAGGTGCAGCGGAATGGCCTCGGCCGCCTTGCGCGCGGCCGCCTCGCCGTTTTCGATCATCCGGTACTCGAGCTGGAAATGCAGGCTGCCGGCGTTCTGGCCCGAGGCCTGGGCGTTGAGCTGCTTCCTCTCGACCAGCAGCACCTCGGTACCCGCCGCCGCCAGCAGGTAGCCGACGGCGCAGCCCAGCAGGCCGCCACCCACCACCAGCGTGGCGATGCGCGCGGGCCGGTCCTTCACGCTGGACTCCGCGGCGTTCACGTGTCGGCGAGCGCGACGGTGGCGAGGCCCAGCCCTTCGAGCGTGGCGCGCACCTGCTCGACTTCGACGGCCGTCAGTTYGAGCAGCGGTCGCCGCACATAGCCCGCGGGCACGCCGCGCAGCCGCAGCGCGGTCTTGAGGATGGCCTGTGCGCTGCCGAAGTTGCCCGCGAAGTCCTTGTTGAACCAGGCCTTCATGATCACGCGGTCGCGCTCGCCCAGCGCGACCGCACCGGCCTTGTCGCCGGCCGCGACGCGGCGCCAGAAATCGGAATGGTCCGCGCCCAGCACGCCGCCCGCGCCCATCAGTCCATCGCTGACGCCAAGCGCCGCCAGGTCCGCGCCGAGGGCCGAGGTCGGCATGTTGAAGTAGCGCACCTTGTCCCGCAGCGCATAGGCGCCCTGCAGGAACGCCGCGAAGTTGGGCGTCGAGTTCTTGATCGCCACCACATGGTCGATCTCGGCCAGCTCGTCGAGCAGTTCGACATCCATGTCGACCACGCAGCCGCGCGGCCAGTTGTAGATGCAGATCGGGATGTCGGTGGCATCGGACACGTCGGTGTAGAACTGCACCAGCTCGCGCCGGCCCGGCACGACGTAGGGCGGCGGCGTCAGCAGGATGCCGTCGAGCCCGGCGCGCTCGGCGGCGCGCGCGTGGCGGATGGCCTCGGCCGCGGTGTAGGCGTTGCAGCCGCCGAGCACCGTGATTCGCTTGTCGATCGTGCGGCTGGCTTCCTGGAACAGCTGGGCCCGCTCGGCCTCGCTGAGGCTGAACCATTCCCCCGAGGTACCCGCGAGCACCACGCCATGCATGCGCTGCTGCACATGCCACTCGAGCTGGGCGCCCAGGGCGGCCCAGTCCATGTCGCCGTTGCGTGCGAAGGGGGTCGTGATGGCAGGGATGTAGCCTGCCCATTCGACATCGTTGCGGTTCATTCGTTCTTTCTCCTCAGTTCAATGCGGCATCGGCTTCGATTTCGATCAGGAACTCGGGCAGGGCCAGCGCCTGCACGCCGATGAAGGTGTTGGCCGCGGGCAAGGCATCGCCGTAGAAGGCGGAGATCTCGGCGCAGATCGGCCCCAGCTTGTCGGGCGTGTGATTGACCACGTAGGTGCGCAGCCGCACCACGTCGGCGGTCGTCGCACCGGCTGCGGCCAGCACCTTCTTGAGATTGGCAAGGACCTGGCGCGTTTGCGCGATGACGTCGCCGCCACCGATCAGATTGCAGTCGCGGTCCCAGGCGACCTGGCCCGCCAGATGAAGCGTGCGTCCGCCGTTCCGCAGGACCGCGTGAGAGAAGCCGAACCGGACGGTCTGGTACATGGACTCGGGGTTGATCACTTTTCGTGTCATGGTGGATGCTCCGATGAGGTAATAGAAAAGATGGGGGGTCAGAACGGCCGACCGTGCACGACCAGTTCGAGGACGTTTTGCCAGGGGTCGCGGAAGTACTGGTACTGCGAGCCCGCGGTCGGCCCTTCGGAAAAGGCGATGCGTTCGAAGACGGTGCAACCGTTGTCGCGCAGCCACCGGGCCGCGGCGTCCATGTCGTCAACCTCGAGACCGAGGTGATGCGCGCCGATGTGGTTGCCGCGCAGCGGCCGGACCGTGCTGCTCGGCGGATTCTTGTAGACGAACAGTTCGAGCCGAATGCCCCCGGGCAGGCCGAGCAGACACAGTTCGAGCTGTGCACCGGTGACGCCGATGTGCGCCTCCATCCAGTCCCGGCCGTCGGCCTCGCGCGGCATCTCGGCGGCGTCGAACGGACCCAGGCCGTAGAGGATCTGCGCCCCGAAGACGTGCTGATAGAAGGCGATGACCGGATCCAGTTCCGCGACCGTCCAGGAGACATGGTCGATGCGGCGGATGCCCAGTGGATTGGCGTACATGGCGTGGACTCCTCATGAAGGATTCAGGACCGCACCAGTTGGTGCGCATGCAGCCGCACGCCCAGCGCCACGCCGGCCGCGTTCGGCTGCGGCGTCACCAGGCTCACGCAGATGACGGTGGCGGCATTGATCGCCATGGCGATCAGGCCCACCTCCCAGCCCGGGAAGAGCGCGCTCCACCAGGCTTGCGCGAAGGGCGCGAGCAGGGCGACGAAGCCCACGACGAGGCCGGCCGCCACGCCGAGGGCCGAGGTTCTCTTCCACAGGAAGGCCAGGAACACGCCCGGGCCGAGCATGCCGATGGCGGAGTAGGCCTTCAGCAGGATCGACACCAGCGAGCCCTTCTGATCCATCGACAGCCACACCGCCAGCGCGGCGAAGGCCACCAGCGCGGCGCGCGAGATCAGCAGGGCCCGGGATTCGCTCAGGGCCGGGTACACCGGCGTCACCACGTTGCGCGTGAAGATCGTGCCGGCCGTCAGCAGCAGCACCGAGCCCGGCACCAGGGCCAGCAGCACGCCGGTGCCCGCCAGCAGGCCGACCACCCAGTCGGGGTACTGGGTGGACACGAACTGCAGCAAGGCCGCGTTCATGTTGTTGCCCGGGGGCAAGGTGCCCGCGACCAGCGCGGCCAGGCCCAGCAGGATGATGAAGAAGTAGGCCAGCGAGTAGATCGGCTGCCAGATCGCGTTGCGCCGGATCGCGGTCGGGCTGTGGGCCGAATACGAGATCTGGAACAGGTGCGGGAACACCCAGTTGCCCAGCGCGACATTCAGCGCCGCGGTGATCAGCCACACATTGGTGGTCGGCGCGCCGGGGTCGGCGCCGGGCAGCTTGCCGATGCCGGGGCGGATGGCCTCGGCCATGTCGAAGATGTCGAACATCGAGCTGGCGCCGACCTTGTGGGCCACCGAGGCGGCCAGCACCGCCATCAGCACGATCATCATCACGTCCTTGACCCCGGCCGCGAACGCCGCCGAACGCAGGCCGGCCGCGAGCACGAAGGCCACCATCAAGCCGCCGGCCACGATCAGCGACAGCGTGGGCGACAAGGCCTGGTTGAAGGTGAGCGAGACGATCAGGCTCAGGCTGACCAGCTGGATCTGCACGTAGATGACCAGGCTCGCGATGCCGATCAGGCCGGTGACCACGCCGAGCCAGGGCGCGTCATAGCGGTAGGCGAAGAAGTCCGCCTGCGTCAACAAGCCCGCGCTGCGACCGGCGCGCCAGATCTTGGGCATCAGCAGGTAGCCGATCGCGAAGGACAGCGAGACCGAGCAGAACGCCAGGTAGGCCGGCGCCCCGAGCGCCCAGGCGTAGCCCGCGATGCCGAAGACCGCGAAGGTGGTGTAGATCTCGCCGGCGTTCATGAACCAGAACAGCAGGGTGCCCATGCTGCGGCCACCGACGGCCCAGTCGGCCACCGTCTTGCCGCGCGCGGCGGCACGGCCGAAGCCGATGGCGCCCACCACTGTCGCGAGCAGCAACAGGGCCGCAACGGTGTATTTCATGACGAGGCCTTGCGGATCACGGTGGCGGCGAGGAAGGCGGCTTCCTCCTCTTCGAGGCCGGCGCGGCGGTCGAGATGGAAGACCAGCGCGAACACCAGGCTCGCGAAGACCACGCCGGCCATCTGCCAGACCATCGGGAAGGGCATGCCGAAGGGCCGCAGCGCCACCTCGTTCACGAGCGGAATGCAGGCGACCTGCCAGATGAAGGGCAGCGCGAGGAGCGCCAGGTGGGGCCGCTTGGGCGCAGAGCCGATGCCGGCCCGCCAGGTTGGAGTGGTCATGCTTACCTCGCGAAAGGAATGGGGAGTCGAGCTGAAGACTGGATATTGTGCACTTTCACTGCACACTTTGAAGAGTATGTTTTCGATCAATGCAAGTCAATACGCCTTCTACTAGAGGTAAACCCTTGTCCTGACCACCGAAATTCTCGCCATCGAATGTGCAGTTTTACTACACGATCGATGGATCACTTATGCTGTGCGCCATGGCTTCCACACGGCTTGAATCAAAGTGCTCGGCAAACGATTGAATGAATTGCGGGTCGCCCGCGGCCTCTCGCTGAGGGCTTTGGCGAAAGATGCCGGCGTGTCGCCGACCCTGCTGAGCCAGATCGAACGCGAAGTGACCGAGCCCAGCCTCCACACGCTGCGCGCGCTGAGCACGGTGTTCGGCGAATCCATGGCGGCGCTCTTCCTGGACCCCGAGGCCCCTTCGATCTGGCTCAGCCGCCCCGGCGAGCGCACGCAGATCATCGGACCCAAGGGCGCGGTCAGCTATGAACGCCTGACCCGCGGCAACGGTCCGATGGAAGTGCTGCGCGCCGTGTTCGTTCCGGGCCAGTTTTCGGTGGCCGACACGGACGCGGTCAGCCACCCCTCGGTCGAGTGCATCTACGTGATTCGCGGGACCATGACCGTCGAGATCGCCGGCGTGGCGCATCAGGTCCAGGCCGGCGAGGCCATCACCTTCGAAGCGATCCACGCCCATCGCTACGTCAATCATGGCGATGTCGACGCCGAGATCATCCTGTCGGTGACGCCGCCGATTCCCTGACCCAGCCCCGCTTGGGTTCATCTGAAGGGTTCGCACCAAGTGCGTGCCGGCACCGTTTTTGCTTGAATCCCGTGCATCCCTCCCCATCACGGAATTCCTGAATGAACAAGCGCCACCTGCTCCAGACCTTCCTCGCCGCCTCCGCCCTCAGCTTCGGGCTGGGCACTGCGCATGCGCAGACGACGCCGATCAAGTTCCAGCTGGACTGGCGCTTCGAGGGACCCGGGGCCTTCTTCACGCACCCGGCCGCCAAGGGCTACTTCAAGGCCAGCGGCCTCGACGTCACGGTCGATGCCGGCAACGGTTCGGGCGGCGCGGTCACGCGCGTGGCCTCGGGCGCCTACGACATGGGCTTCGCCGACCTCGCGGCGCTGATGGAGTTCCACGCCAACAACCCCGACAGCCCGAACAAGCCGGTCGCGGTGATGATGGTCTACAACAACACGCCGGCCTCGGTCATGGCGCTCAAGAAGAGCGGCATCACCAAGCCCGCCGACCTCGCGGGCAAGAAGCTCGGCGCGCCGGTGTTCGACGCCGGCCGCCGCGCCTTCCCGATCTTCGCCAAGGCCAACAACATCGGCGCGGTGAGCTGGACCGCGATGGACCCGACCCTGCGCGAGACCATGCTGCTGCGCGGCGACATCGACGCCATCACGGGCTTCACTTTCACCTCGCTGCTGAACCTGGAGTCGCGCGGCGCCAAGGCGGCCGACATCGTCGTCCTGCCCTACCCCGACTACGGCGTGAAGCTGTACGGCAACGCGATCATCGCCTCGCCCAAGCTGATCAAGGAGAACCCGGCGGCGGTCAAGGCCTTCCTCATGGCCTTCACCAAGGGCGCCAAGGAAGTGATCGCCAGCCCCGCGGTCGCGATCGAGTCGATCAAGGCGCGCGACGGCATCGTCAACAGCGAGCTCGAAACGCGCCGCCTCAAGCTTGCGATCGACACCGTGGTCAACACGCCCGACGCGCGCGCCGAAGGCTTCGGCCAGGTCAACGCGGGCCGGCTGTCGTTGATGGCCTCGCAGGTGTCGGACGCCTTCGCGACCAAGACCCGCGTCAACCCCGATGCCGTGTGGAACGGTTCGATGCTGCCGCCGGCGGCCGAACTCAACATTCTGCGCAAGTGACGGCGGGAACGGAGAGCGGGCCCTTCGTCGACTTCCAGGACGTCTGGCTTGCCTACAACGAAGAACTGCTGCGCGCCAACCACTTCGCGGTCGAGGCCATCGACCTGAAGGTCAAGCGCGGCGAATTCATCGCCATCGTCGGCCCCTCGGGCTGCGGCAAGTCGACCTTCATGAAGCTCACGACGGGCCTTCGGATGCCCTCGATGGGCAAGATCCGCATCGACGACCAGCCGGTCACCGGGCCGCTGAAGATCTCGGGCATGGCCTTTCAGGCGCCCTCGCTGCTGCCCTGGCGCACCACGGTCGACAACGTGCTGCTGCCGCTGGAGATCGTCGAGCCCTACCGCTCGACCTTCAAGGCCAGGCGCCGCGAGTACGTGGAACGCGCCCGCAGCCTGCTGCAGAAGGTCGGCCTCGGCGGCTACGAGGACAAGTTCCCCTGGCAGCTCTCGGGCGGCATGCAGCAGCGCGCGAGCATCTGCCGCGCGCTGATCCACGAGCCCAAGATGCTGCTGCTCGACGAGCCCTTCGGCGCCCTCGACGCCTTCACCCGCGAGGAGCTCTGGTGCATCCTGCGCGACCTCTGGACCGAGCAGCGGTTCAACGTGATCCTGGTCACGCACGACCTGCGCGAGTCGGTGTTCCTGGCCGACACCGTGTACGTGATGAGCAAGAGCCCGGGCCGTTTCGTCGTCAAGCGCGAGATCGACCTGCCGCGCCCGCGCGAGCTGGAGTTGACCTACACCAAGGAATTCACCGACATCGTGCTCGAGCTGCGCGGCCACATCGGCGCGATCCGGAGCCACGCGATCGCCGATGCCGCCAAGGCACCGGCCATGATCGCGCAGTGATCCATCCATGAAAAACAACAAGCAAATCGAACGCTGGTCGCCCTGGCTGCTGCTGGTCGCGGTCATCGTGCTGTGGCAGATCATCTGCTCGGGCTTCGGCGTCTCGGAGTTCATCTTTCCGAGCCCTTGGCGCATCTGGACCCAGTTCTGGGAGTTCAAGGAAATCATCGCGGGCCACGCCTGGCGCACCTTCTGGGTCACGATGGCCGGCTTCGGCCTGGCGATCGTGGTGGGCGTGCTGCTGGGCTTCGTGATCGGCAGCTCGCGGCTCGCCTATGCGGCGATGTACCCGCTGATGACCGCCTTCAACGCGCTGCCCAAGGCGGCCTTCGTGCCGATCCTGGTGGTCTGGTTCGGCATCGGCGCCGGTCCGGCGATCCTCACGGCCTTCCTGATCAGCTTCTTCCCGATCATGGTCAACATCGCGACCGGCCTGGCGACGCTGGAGCCCGAGCTGGAAGACGTGCTGCGCGTGCTCGGCGCCAAGCGCTGGGACGTGCTGATGAAGATCGGCTTCCCGCGCTCGATGCCGTACTTCTTCGCCTCGCTCAAGGT
>NZ_JBFUCI010000159.1:0-12932 GCF_056405335.1 Variovorax sp. P1_H12_2 | reverse complement strand
GCCTCAAGACCACGGCGCTGCACGGCGACAAGAGCCAGGACGAGCGCCTGAAGGCCCTGGCGGCCTTCAAGGCCGGCGAGGTCGACCTGCTGGTCGCCACCGACGTCGCCGCCCGCGGCCTGGACATCAAGGACGTGCCGGCGGTGTTCAACTTCGACATCCCGTTCAACGCCGAGGACTACGTGCACCGCATCGGCCGCACCGGCCGCGCCGGTGCTTCGGGCCTGGCGGTGAGCTTCGCCAGCGGCGGCAACGACGTCCGCCTGGTGGCCGACATCGAGAAGCTGATCAAGAAGAAGATCGAGCTCGAGCCGGTCGAGTTCGAGGAAGACCGTCCGCGCGGCCGCATCAACGACGGGCGCCGCCATTGGCGCGAAGAGGGCGAGGCCGGCGACGCGCGCGACGTGCTCGACACCCTCGAGCGTCCGCGCGAGCGCGCCGATTCGCGCCCGGTGCGCAGCACCCGCCCGCACCGCGCGCCCGCCGGGCCGCGCGACCCCTTCTTCGAGCAGCCCTACGAGGCGCCCGTGCGCGAGGCCGAGCCGGCCTGGGAGGCCGCCGCCAAGGCCGCCCCCGCGCGCGGCATCTCGGCCAACATCAAGACCAAGCGCAAGGTGGCCGCGCTGTTCAAGGCCACCGAAACCAGCTGATCCGTTGATCAGCCCGGCTGCCGGGCTTGCGGGCAGCCGACTTGGATCAGCTCCCGGTCCCGCAGCGTCGCACCGATGCGCACCGCGCTGAGGCAGCCGCCCCAGACGCAGCCGGTGTCGGTCGACAGCAGGTCGGGCCGTGACAGCCAGCCGAGCGTCGACCAGTGTCCGCAGGCCACGGTGGCCGAGGCCGTCCTGCGGCCGGGCACGTCGAACCAGGGCATGAAGCCCTCGGGCGCGGCCGCCGCGCCGTCCTTGCTTTCAAACTCCATCTCGCCCTCGGCCGTGCAGAAGCGCAGCCGGGTGAGGGCATTGACGATCACGCGCAGCCGCTCGCTGCCCGAGAGGGCATCGCTCCATTGCGCGGGTTCGTTGCCGTACATGGTCCGCAGGAAGTCGACCAGCGACGGGCCGCGCAGCACCGCCTCGAGTTCGGCCGCGCAGGCCATCGTGTCCTCGACGCTCCATTGCGGCAGCACGCCCGCATGCACCATCAGCAGGTCGCCGCCGCCCACGCGCTGGTGCAGCGCCATCGGCTGCTGGCGCAGCCAGTCGAGCAGCGCCGCGCGGTCGGGCGCATCGAGCACGCCGGCCAAGGTGTCCCTGCGGCCGTGCTTTTGCGCACCGTGGGCGACCCCGAGCAGGTGCAGGTCGTGGTTGCCCAGCACGCTCCGCGCTGCCGCGCCGTAGCCCTGCACGCGCCGCAGCACCTCGAGCGAGGACGGCCCGCGGTTGACCAGGTCGCCCAGCAGCACCAGGGTGTCGCGGCTGGGGGAAAAAGCGATGTCGTCGAGAAGGCGCCGCAGGGGCTCGTCGCAGCCCTGCACGTCACCGATCAAGTAAAGTGCCATGATCCCCATTCTCTCCCGCCTTCATGGACGTTTTTCTCCTGGCTTTGCTGACCACGCTCAACGCGTTGTTCGCAATGTCCGAAATGGCCCTGTCCACCAGCCGCCGCGCACGCCTCGCGGCGCTGGCCGAGACCGGGGACGCTGGCGCCGTCGCGGCGCTCAAGCTGATGGAGGATCCGACGCAGTTCCTGTCCAGCGTGCAGATCGGCATCACGTCGATCGGCATGCTCAGCGGCATCGTCGGCGAGGCGGCCTTCGCGGAGCCRCTCGCCGAGTGGATGCGCAAGATGGGCATGGGCTTCGGCACTGCGAGCGTCGCGTCGACCGCGGTGGTGGTGAGCTGCATCACCTTCTTCACGATCGTCTTCGGCGAGCTGGTGCCCAAGCGCATCGGCCAGCTCTACCCCGAGCCGGTGGCGCGCTTCGTGGCCCGGCCGATGCGCGGCCTCGCCACCGGGGCCAAGCCCTTCGTGCTGCTGCTGTCGAGCGTCACGGCCGCCATTCTGAAGCTGCTGCGCATCGACTCGAACGCGGCGCGGGTGGTGACCGAGGAAGAGATTTCCGCCAGCCTGGAAGAGGGCGTCGACGCCGGCGTGATCGAGATGCACGAGCACCAGATGGTGCGCAACGTGTTCCACCTGGACGACCGGCGCCTGTCGTCGCTGATGGTGCCGCGGGCCGACATCGAATGGCTCGAGGCCTCGTCCACGGTGGCCGAGAGCCTGCAGACGGTGTCGGCGGCCGGCGCGCTCAACCTGGTGCATTCCTGGTACCCGGTGTGCCGCAACTCGCTGGACGACGTGGTGGGCGTGATCAGCGTGGCCCACCTGTTGCGTCTGGGTCCCGCGCACGAGGGCCCGGTGGAGCAGGCGGCCCAGCCGGCCGTGTTCGTGCCCGAGACGCTGACCGGCATGGAACTGCTCGAGCAGTTCCGCTCGCGCGCCGGCAGGCTGGTCTTCGTGGTGGACGAGTACGGCGTGGTGCAGGGCCTGATGACGCCGCGCGACCTGCTGGAGGCGATCACCGGCGAGCTGCAGGTGGCGACGCATGCCGAAGCCTGGGCCCGCGAGCGTCCCGACGGGGTCTGGGAACTCGACGGGCTGATGCCGGTCTCGGAACTGCGCGCGCGGCTGGGCATCCGCGAGCTGCCGGACGAGGATCGCGGACGCTACAACACCGTGGCGGGGCTGCTGATGTTCGTCTCGGGCCAGCTGCCGGAGGTTGGCGAGCGGATCGACTGCGCGGGCTGGTGCTTCGAGGTGGCGGCGCTGGAGGGCAGGCGGATCGACCGGGTGCTGGCATTCCCGGACGCGGGGGCGGCCGATCTGGCGCCTTGAGCTTCGAATCGCTCGAGAATCTTCTCAAAAAACAGGGTCATGACGCTGAATTCTCCTGTGGGAGAATGAAAAGAATCTTCTCAAGAATCTTCTCATAGTCATGGAATCCCGCCATCGCGCCGTCCCCGACCGATTGGGCGCCGCGCTGGCGCGACGCCCGAGGGCCAGTGCGGCTGAACTGGCTGGTGAGATGGGCGTCAGCGTGCCAACCTTGCATCGCCTGCTGCAGGCGCTCGGCGACCGTGTCGTGAGCGGCGGCAAGGCGCGCCGCGCACGCTATGCCTTGAGGCGTCCGCTGCGCGGCGACCCCTCCGATCTGCCCTTGTACGCCATCGATGGCGACGGCCGGGCCACGCTCGTCGCGCGCCTGGCACCCTTGGCGCCGCAGGGCGCGCTGATGCCGATCGAGGCCGCCGGCTGGCCGGTGGTCGACGAGGCGCGGGACGGCTGGTGGGACGGGCTTCCCTATCCGCTGTACGACATGCGGCCCCAGGGCTACATGGGACGTCAGTTCGCGCGCGCGGAACATCAGCGGCTGGAGGTGTCGGCGGACCCGGGCGAATGGTCGGACGATGACATCCTGTTCGTCCTGAGTCGCAGCGGCTCGGACGTGAGCGGCAACCTGATCCTGGGCGACCTGGCCTGCGAGCGCTGGCTGCAGGCCAAGGGTTCGGAGCCCGAGCCGATTCCGGGCGCCAAGGTCGGCGCCGCCTACGCGCGGCTGGCCGAACAAGCCATCGCCCAGGGCGTGCCGGGATCGAGCGCTGCGGGTGAGTTTCCCAAGTTCTCGGCGCTGCGAGACCTGGACGGACAGGCGACGCCCCATGTGCTGGTGAAGTTCTCCGGGGCCGACGGCTCGCCCGCGGTGCGGCGCTGGGCCGACCTGCTGGTGGCCGAGCACCTGGCGCTGGAATGCGCCGCGACGATGCCCGGCGTCGAGAGCGCGCGCAGCCGCGTGGTCGCCCAGGCGGGCCGCACCTTCCTCGAGGTGGAGCGCTTCGATCGCCTCGGCAGGTTCGGCCGCAGCCGCCTCGTGAGTCTCGACACGGTCAATGCCGCGTTGATCGGGGAAAGTGCGGTCGACTGGACCCGCCTGGCGGCCCGGCTGGCCGGCCTCGGATGGCTCTCGGCGCAGGATGAATTGCGCATTCAGCATCTCTGGTGGTTCGGACGGCTGATCGCCAACAGCGACATGCATCTGGGCAACCTCAGTTTCCGGCCGCAAGGCGCCCTGGCGCTGGCGCCGGTCTACGACATGCTGCCGATGCTCTATGCGCCGCTGGCCGGCGGGGAGTTGCCGGGCCGGGAGTTCCAGCCGCCGCTGCCCTTGCCCGCCCAACGCGCTTCATGGACCGCCGCTTGCGAGGCGGCACTGATGTTCTGGAGGCGGGTATCCGCCGACAGGCGCATCAGCGAAGCCTTCCGCAAGCTCAGCGCGAACAACGCCGTGCTGCTGCGGCAGCGCGCCGAGCAAGCCTGATCCACCGCTCCTATACTGGCCCGCCCAGCCCGGAGACACCCCCCATGACCCTGCCCGCCACCACCCTCCAGCTTCGCTCCCTCGTCAGCCGCAACGGCGAACTGACGCTGTCCCTGAACGAGGAGGCGATCCCCCAGCCCGCCGCCCACGAAGTGATCGTACGGGTCGAGGCCGCACCCATGAATCCGTCGGACCTTGGCCTGCTGTTCGGCGCCGCGGACCTGCGCACGGCCAAGGCGTCGGGCACRGCGTCGAGGCCGGTCGTCACCGCCAGCATTCCGGAGGCCGCGAGGAAGAGCGTGGCCGGACGCCTGGACCAGTCGATGCAGATCGGCAACGAGGGTGCCGGCGTGGTCGTGGCCGCCGGTGCCTCGCCGGAGGCCCAGGCGCTGCTCGGCAAGACCGTGGCGGTGCTCGGCGGCGCGATGTACACGCAGTACCGCTGCATCGCCGCCGCCCAGTGCATGCCGCTGGCCGAAGGCACGACCCCGGCCGAGGGCGCGTCCGCCTTCGTCAACCCGCTCACCGCGCTCGGCATGGTCGAGACCATGCGGCGCGAGGGCCACAAGGCGCTGGTGCACACGGCCGCGGCCTCCAATCTCGGCCAGATGCTGAACCGGATCTGCCTGAAGGACGGCATCGCCCTGGTGAACATCGTGCGCAAGAAGGAGCAGGAAGACATCCTGCGCGCGCTCGGTGCCAAGTACGTGTGCAATGCCGCCTCGCCGACCTTCATGCAGGAGCTGACCGATGCGCTGGTCGCCACCGGCGCCACCCTGGCCTTCGACGCCATCGGCGGCGGCACGCTGGCGGGCCAGATCCTGACCTGCATGGAAGCGGCGCTGAACAAGACCGCGGTCGAGTACAGCCGCTATGGTTCTCCCATCCACAAGCAGGTCTACATCTACGGGGGCCTCGACCGCGGGCCGACCGAGTTCACGCGCGGCTTCGGCATGGCGTGGGGCATGGGCGGCTGGCTGCTGTTCCCGTTCCTGCAGAAGATCGGGGCCGACGGGGCGGCGAAGCTCAAGGCGCGCGTGGCGGCCGAGCTCAAGACCACGTTTGCGAGCCGCTACACCGCGGAGCTCTCGCTGGTCGAGGCGCTGAGCCTGGACCGGATCGCGGTCTATTCCCGCCACGCGACCGGCGAGAAGGCCCTGCTGAATCCCAATAAATAGCGATATTGCCCTCCGCTCCCTCACTGCGTGGGGGCGCTGCCCCCAAGACCAGGACGCTACCCCAGGGCGAGGCGGTTGCCGCCGCCGCTCGCCGTCTTGCGAGCACCGTCCGGGCCATAGAACAGCTGGACGCTCGATTGCAGGAAGTGCAGGGCGCGCTGCGTGAAATCGAGGTGTGAGTGCACCATCGAGCCGTTGCGCAGATTGCGTGCCTTGGCCTCATCGGCCAGCGCCAGCAGGCAGACCCAGGCTTGGCGCGTGGGCTCGCCGGCGGCCGCCGCGGCCGCATCGGCGCCGTCCGGTCCGGGTTCGAATCCCAGCGCCACCTGTGCGGTTTCGCGCTGGCGGTCCAGCGTGGCCATGCGGTCCAGCAGCGCGACTTTCTGTTCGGTGAGCGCGGGCAGTTCGCCAAAGCGGGCATTCGCCATGGCTTGCTCTTCCTGGTCGAGGACGCCCAGGAACTCCTCGACGCAGGATTTTTCTGCGTGCAGGTAGAGCAGCATGGTGTTCATGGCTTCAGGCCAGGGTCGAGCAGGTCGCGCACGCTGGCCAGCAGGCCGCTGGCGATCCGCTCGGGGTGGACCTCGTAGCGACCGGCGCGGATGTCCTCGCGGATCGCCGCGACGCGGGCAGCGTCGAAGTCACTGCCACCGGGCGCGCTGGGCATGGCGTGAACCTGTCCCGTGACCGGCGCCGCGGCGCTGGCGACACCGCTCTTGGAGGCGGCAGCCGCCTTGGCCGGGCGGTTGAAAGGCGTGGCCGAGGGGCCGGGGGGATCGATTTTCAAGATGATTCCTCAATGGGCTGACCCGTATATCGGCGGACGCAGCAAGAACTTTAGGCTGAAGTTTGCACAAATTTCGATCGGCAGCCCATATGGAAAACCAGGCGGGCCCCCAGGCCGGGGCCAGGCCGGCGCCGGGCCGCCCCAAGGCGGCCTGCGGCCCCCTCGGGGGCAGCGACCCACACGAAGTGGGGGAGCGTGGGGGCCATCCAGGCCGGCGCCGGGCCGCCCCAAGGCGGCCTGCGGCCCCCTCGGGGGGCAGCGACCCACACGCAGTGGGGGAGCGTGGGGGCCATCTACTGGGCCAGCCGGATCTGCCCGTCCTCGGCTGCCACGCCGGTGAGCAGGCGGCCGTCGCGGGTCTTGGCCTGTACGGTCGCGCCGACCTCGGCCCGGGTCATGGCCTTGCCTTCGGTGCTGACCGTGAAACCCTGGCCTTGCGCCACCAGCTGCACCGTCTGGCCCTGCTGGATCACGACCACGCCGCGCATCAGCTCCCTGCGCAGCGGCGCGCCGGCGGCGATGCGGTTGGCGGCCACCACGCCCTGCAGCGCCGAGGCGTCGGTGATCACCGAGCGCGGCAGGTCGCCGAGATCGMCGCTGCGCTCGACCACGTCGGCGGCGCCCAGGGCCTCGCCCGCCTCGATCGCGCGCGCGGCGGCGTAGTAGCGGCCCTCGACGGCGACCTGGGCCGGCACGAACCGGGTCCAGGCGCTGTCGCCGCGGCAGCGCAGGCCGATGGAGATTCGTCCCCGGGGCGTCGTGCCGTTGGGCAGGAAGGCCTCGAAGTCCTCGCAGGCCGGCAGCGCGCCCGCGAGCTTCACGCTGAACGTGACCTTGCCGGGCAGGCCGGTGGTCTGCTTGTGCAGCAGCTGGTCGATCGCGGACCGCGCGCCCTCGGGCAGCGCGGGCGCTGCCGCTGCGGGCGAAGCGCCCGCGAGTGCCATCAGGCCGGGCAGCACGATGCGCGAAAGGCGTTTCCAGGATGGGCGTTGTGGCATGGGCGGTCTCTCGCAGACGCGCAGGTGCTTGAAGAGAGGGAAGCGCACCGGCGCCAGGTGATTCTAGGAATCGATCCCTCGAGGCGATGGCGCGAAGTACCGGCGAAATGCCCCTTTGTTCAGCCCATTGCAAACGCGATGCGTGCATAGACTCGCTTTCCATCTGTCGCCATGCCGTCTTGTGCGGACGCGATGCCAACCGATGGAACCACATGATCGACAAGCTCGATGCGGCACTCAGCTTCAACCGCGAGGCTCTCAATCTGCGGGCCCAGCGCCAGGAGGTGCTGGCCGCCAATATCGCCCACGCCGACACGCCGAACTACAAGGCGCGCGATTTCGATTTCGCGAGCCGGCTGACGCAGGCCGTGGAGCAGGGACGGCAGTCGCAGTCCTTTGCGCTCGTGACCACCTCGTCGCGCCACATGGCCGGCGAGGCGAAGGCGATGCCCGACCAGGATCTGCTCTACCGCGTGCCGAGCCAGTCGAGCATCGACGGCAACAGCGTCGAGATGGATGCCGAGCGCATCAACTTCGCCGACAACGCGCTGCGCTACGAGTCCAACCTGACGGTGATCGGCGCCAAGATCAAGACGCTGCTGGCCGCTGTGCAGCAGTAGGAAGAGGAAAGAACGCCATGCCGTTTCCCAGCACTTCCATGAACATCTTCAACGTGGCGGGTTCCGCCATGGCCGCGCAATCGCAGCGCATGAACGTGACCGCGAGCAACCTCGCCAATGCCGAGAGCGCGGCCAGCCCCGACGGCCAGCCCTACCGCGCCAAGCAGGTGGTGTTCGAGGTCGCGGCCTCGGGCCGGCAGGACATCGGCGGCGTCAAGGTCGCCGGCGTGATCGAGGACTCGGCGCCCGCGAAGCTGGTCTTCGACCCCCGGAGCCCGCACGCCAATGCCGACGGCTACGTCGCGATGCCCAACGTCAACGTGGTCGAGGAGATGACCAACATGATCTCGGCCTCGCGCAGCTACCAGGCCAATGTCGAGGTCCTCAACACCGCCAAGACGCTGATGCTCAAGACGCTGACCGTCGGCCAGTAAACAACATCCCAGAAAGCTCCCATGGCCATCTCCGATACCTCTTCCATTTCCGGCGCCAATGCAGCCAGCGCAGCGGCTGGCACCGCCGGCGCCTCCAATGCCGACAGCGAGCAGCGCTTTCTCAAGCTGCTGGTCACGCAGCTCAACAACCAGGACCCGCTCAGCCCGATGCAGAACGCCGAGCTGACTTCGCAGCTGGCGCAGATGAGCACGGTGAGCGGCATCGAGAAGCTCAACAGCACGCTGTCGGGCCTGGTGAGCCAGACCGGCTCCAACCAGGTGCTGCAGGCCGCCTCGCTGATCGGCTACAGCGTGCTGTCGCCCGGCAACACCCTCGCCACCAAGGCGCCCGAGGAGGGCAAGGATCCGGCGGTGCAGGCCTTCGCGGTCCAGCTGCCCGGCTCGGCCGGCGATGTGCAGATCAAGATCGTCGACGCCACCGGCAAGACCGTGCGCACGATCGAGGCCGGCTCGATGACCGAAGGCGTCAACGCCGCCACCTGGGACGGCAAGGACGACGCCGGCAACGTGGTGCCGGCGGGCAGCTACAAGTTTGCCGTGGCCGCCAGCAACGGCGGCACCGCCGTCCAGGCCACGGCGCTGACCTTTGCGCAGGTGGCAGCGGTCAAGCAGGGCGCCGGCGGCGTCACTCTCGAACTGGCATCGGGCCAGAGCATCGGGCTGTCCGACGTGCGGATGTTCCTCTGAGGACCGTCGCGCGCTTTCCTCCGCCGGCGGCTTTCCGGCCGCGGGCCTTCTCTTCAATGCTTCGAACCAAGGATTCATCATGAGCTTTTCCCAAGGCGTCAGCGGGCTCGGCGTGGCCGCCGCGAACCTCGATGTGATCGGCAACAACATCGCCAACTCGGGCACCATCGGCTTCAAGTCGGCGGCCGCGACCTTCCAGGACATCTATGCGGGTTCCCGGATCGGGCTCGGTGCCTCGGTGTCCGGCGTGGTGCAGAACTTCACGCAGGGCGTGACGCAGACCAGCAGCCGACCCTTGGACGTCGCGATCCTCAGCGGCGACGGCTTCTTCCGAATGACCAGCACCAGCGGCGAAGTCATGTACTCGCGCAACGGCCAGTTCACCAAGGACAAGGACGGCTACATCGTCAACGCTGGCGGCCTGCGCCTGACCGGCTACGGCGTCAACGCCAGCGGCGGCATCAACGGCGGCACGCCGTCGGCGATCCAGATCCCGACTCAGGCCATGACGCCGAATGCGACCACCGGCGTCGACGCCGAGTTCAATCTCGATGCGCGCAACACGGTGCCGATCAAGACGCCGTTCAACGCCACCGATTCGGCGACCTTCAACTATTCCAACGCCGCCGGCCCGATCTACGACTCGCTGGGCAATGCGCATGACCTGTCGGTCTATTTCGTGAAGACCGGTGCCAATGCTTGGAGCGTCTACGGAACGGCCGACGGCGCGCCGATCAACGGCGGTGCCGCGTTGTCCAATATGACCTTCGACACCAACGGCAACCTCACGGCACCCGTGGGCGGCGCGATCACGCTGCCGGCGCTGAATTTCGCCAACGGCTCGTCGCCGGTCAACATCAAAGTCGACCTCAGCGGCACGACRCAGTTCGGCACCGCCAACGGCATGAGCAAGCTGAGCCAGGACGGCTACACCTCGGGCGTGCTGACCTCGTTCTCGATCAATCCGGACGGCACCATCACCGGCAAGTATTCCAACGAGCAGTCCAAGCTGATGGGCCAGGTCGTGCTGTCGTCCTTCGCAAACCCGAACGGGCTCGAGCCGAAGGGCGACAACATGTACGCCGAGACGCAGGCCTCGGGCTCGGCCCTCACCAGCACTCCGGGTGAAGGCACCAAGCAGGGCTCGCTGGCCGCGGGCGCGCTCGAGTCCTCYAACGTCGACCTGACGTCCGAACTGGTCAACCTGATCGTCGCGCAGCGCAACTACCAGGCCAATGCGCAGACCGTGAAGACGCAGGACCAGGTCATGCAGACGCTGATGAACATCCGCTGACGCGCGGCCCTGAACAGACGCAGTCCCTCACTACCAGGAGCACACAGTGGATCGAATGTTGTATGTCGCCATGAGCGGCGCCAAGCAGGCCATGGAGCAGCAGGCCTCGGTCGCCAACAACATGGCGAACGTCTCGACCCCGGGTTTCCGGGCGCAGATCAACAACTTCCGCGCCGTGCCGGTGGTCGGCGAGGAAGCGCCGACGCGCGCCTTCGTGGCCGCGACCACCCCGGGCGCCGACTTCACGCATGGCCCGCTGACCGAAACCGGCCGCGAGCTCGACGTCGCGGTGCGCGGCGAAGGCTGGCTGGTGGTGCAGACGCCGGGTGGCGGCGAGGCCTACACCCGCGTCGGCAACCTGCAGGTCGGTGCCGACGGGCAGGTGATGACCATGGGCGCGCGGCCGGTGGTGGGCGACGGCGGTCCGCTGGTGATCCCGCCCGGCTCGACCGTGACTATCGCCGCCGACGGCTCGATCGCGGCGCGCGGCGCCGGCGATCCGGCGGTGGGCGTGGCACAGGTCGGGCGCCTGAAGCTGGTCAACCCGCCCGTCGCCAGCCTGGTGCGCGGCGATGACGGCTTGTTCCGCATGCGCGACGGGCTGCCGCCGGCCGAGGCCGATGCCAACGTCGTGGTCGCCGCCGGCATGGTCGAGGGCAGCAACGTCAATCCGGTCGAGGCCATGGTGGCCATGATCGCYAACGGCCGCAGCTTCGAGATGCAGATGAAGTCGATCCAGACCGCCGACACCAACGCGCAGTCGGCCAACAAGCTGCTGGCCTACGGCTGAGCCGCAACACCCCCGCAGGAGTAATTCAATGATTCGTTCCCTTTATGTGGCCAAGACCGGCCTCGAAGCCCAGCAGACGCAGCTCGACGTCGTGTCCAACAACCTGGCCAACGTCGGCACCACCGGCTTCAAGCGCAGCCGCGCGGTGTTCGAGGATCTGATGTACCAGAACCTGCGCCAGGTCGGCGGCCAGACCTCCGACCAGACGCGCCTGCCCTCGGGCCTGCAGGTCGGCACCGGCGTGCACGTGGTCGCCACCGAGCGCATCCACGCGCAGGGCAACATGACCAAGACCGACAACCCGAAGGATGTGGCGATCAATGGCGCGGGCTTCTTCCAGGTGCTGATGCCGGACGGCACCACCTCCTACTCGCGCGACGGTTCCTTCCAGACCGACCGCGACGGCCAGCTCGTGACCGCCAGCGGCTTCACGATCCAGCCGGCGATCACGATCCCGCAGAACGCGACCAGCCTGACGGTCGGCCGCGACGGCATCGTCTCGGTCACCCAGGCCGGCAGCACCGCCACGGTGCAGGTGGGCCAGTTGCAGCTCGCCACTTTCCTGAACCCCGCCGGCCTGCAGAGCGTGGGCGAGAACCTCTACCACGAGACCGATTCGTCGGGCGCGCCCAACCTCGTGAACCCGGGCCTCGACGGCGCCGGCATCCTGAGCCAGGGCTATGTCGAGGCCTCGAACGTCAACGTGGTCGAGGAACTGGTCAACATGATCGCGACGCAGCGCGCCTACGAGATCAACAGCAAGGCGATCCAGAGCTCCGACCAGATGCTGCAACGGCTGGCGCAGCTGTGATCACCCCCAGGCTTGCCCACTTCGTGTGGCCGCCCACCCCCTCGCCGGGGGCAACGCCAGCGGCCCGGCAAAGCCGGTTCCGCGGAGTTCCTGGAATGGGACCGCTGCTTGCGATGGGTGCGGTGCTGCTGGCCACGGGCTGCGCCCAGATCCCGCGCGATCCGCTGGTGCACCAGCCGATGACGGCGCGTGCGGAACCGCAGGCGATCTCGCCGGCGCGCGAAGCCAGTGGCTCGATCTTCCAGGAAACGAATCGCAGCGTCGCGCTGTTCGAGGACCGCCGGCCACGCAACGTCGGCGACATCCTGACCATCGTCATCAGCGAGAAGCTCAACGCCAGCAAGAACTCCGGCGCCAACGCGAGCCGCGACGGCAGCGTGGGCGCGGCCTTCGCCTCCATTCCCAAGGTGCTCGGCGGCCTGCTCGATGGCCAGGACGCCAAGCTCTCGGGCAAGAACGCGCTCACCGCCAAGGGCGGTGCCAACGCGGCCAACACCTTCACCGGCGTGATCACGGTCACGGTCGTGGACGTGCTGGGCAACGGCAACCTGCTGGTCAGCGGCGAGAAGCAGATGGGTATCAACCAAGGCACCGAGTTCATCCGCTTCTCGGGCGTGGTGAACCCGCGCACGGTGACCGGCAACAACACCGTGCTGTCGACACAGGTGGCCGACGCGCGCATCGAATACACGGCCAAGGGCTACATCGACGAGGCGCAGCACATGGGCTGGATGCAGAGAATTTTCCTGAACGTGATGCCCTTCTGACCATGACACATTCCCTGTCCAGTCCACCTCGCGTGGCCACCCATTCCCAGGACGGCGCATCGGCGCTGCGGCGCGCCCGGATCCCGGCCTTCGTCAAGGCGGCAGCTGGCATCGGCTTCGCGGTGCTGTTCGCGCTGTGCCTGCCTCCGCCCGCGAAGGCCGAGCGCCTGAAGGAGCTCGCCAGCATCCAGGGCGTGCGCGACAACGCCCTGATCGGCTACGGCCTG
>NZ_JBFUCI010000158.1:0-13021 GCF_056405335.1 Variovorax sp. P1_H12_2 | reverse complement strand
GGCGGGACGGTTCCGGCTGCCGCGCTTGCGTCGTGAACTCGCTGTCGTTGATGATGTCCCCGCGGTAGGAGGGCAGCGTCGCCCCATCCTGCGTTTCGACGTCGGAGGACCGCGGCTTGGCGAACTGGCCGGCAATGCGCCCTACCTTCACCACCGGGCAGGCAGCGGCATAAGTGAGCACAACCGCCATCTGAAGAATCACGCGAAAGGTGGATTCCACCGGCTCCTGACCGAACTCGTCGAAGCTCTCGGCGCAGTCACCGCCCTGCAGCAGGAAAGCCTCTCCCCGCGAGACGGCCGCCAGGCGTTCGCGCAGCTGCGAGATCTCGCCGGGAAATATGAGCGATGGCAGGCCTGCAATGCGCCGCTCTGTTTCCTGGAGCGCACGCGTATCGGGATACGCCGGCATCTGCAGCGCAGTGCGACCTCGCCAGGAGGATGGACGCCAATCTTGCCGATGGGACATCGAGGGAGCTCCTATTTCGGCCAACCCGACAAGAGCGTCTCGTGCCGGCCATTTTGTGTCGATCCGTGGTTCGAAGTTACGACGCTCTCCCCCTCCGAGCCACGCCCTCTTGTATTGCCCCCGGATTCGCAGTGGCAAAGCGCCATCGTAGCGTTGCCACATCCGCGTGGGGTTTCTTGACGAATGGATCGCGCGGTGCCTTGGGATGCGCCGGTGCCAATCACCGAGTCACACACACCGCGTGCAAGGATCGATCGCCCCGCCCTGCTATGCCTTCTTTTCCACAGCGCGGAGCTTTTCGGTCAACGCTGCGAGCCTGTCACGCAGGTCCCCACCTTCATCTCGGCTCAAACTGCATGCGTTCTCAAACTGGCTGCTCGCTTCCTCGGCCTTGAGCTGCAACGCGCGCCCCTCAGGCGTCAGTTTCACAACGAGATTGCGTTCGTCTTGCGGGTCGCGTCCGCGCGTCAGGAACGATGCTTCTTCCAAGCGCTTGACCAACGGAGTCACCGACCCCGAATCGAGCCCGAGCCGCTCAGCCAGATGCTTGAGCGAAACACCATCGTTCTCCCAGAGCGCGAGCATGACCAGGTATTGCGGATAGGTGATGCCAAGCTCGGCAAGCAGAGGCTTGTAGCTCTGGAGCATCGCCAGCGAGCTGGCGTAAATGGCGAAGCAAAGCTTCTGGTCCAAGGTCGGGAACTTCGTATGGCCCGAGTCTCGGGCCTTCTTGCTGGATGCAACAGACATGCTTTCCTCTAAATCCTGAAGACTGAAGGCTATCAAACCGGATCGATCGGAAGTGCCCCTCTGCCAATGGCAGGGGGCACGCCCGAGGCGATGCACGCTCGCTCAGCCCGGTTGCTTCCCGGCGATCTCCCGTGCCGCCTTCTCGATGATCTCGGCAACGGCCTCCGGACGCGAAACGTACACGGCATGACTTCCGGGCACTTCAGTGACGCTCGAGCCGGCGCGCTGCGACATCTGTCGCTGCGCAGGTGGCGGAATCATCTTGTCGTCCTTGGCCACCAGGTACCAGCTCGGCTTGGTGCGCCATGAGGCTTGCGTGACGGCGCCGCCCAGAGCCTCCACGCCCCACGGAACCTGCGAAGCAGCCATGAAGCGGGCGCGTTTTTCACCCACGTCAGCGGCGAACGAGGCTGCAAACTTGGCTGGGTCGAGGAACAGGAAACCATCCTGCGGCGGCAGGATGGGCGGCACGGGCGCGCCGGGAGGCGGATTCTTGATCAGCGAGGCCACCGATTCGCCCTTGTCCGGCGCAAACGCGGCGACGTAGACCAGGCCCTTGACCTTGGGATCGTTGCCGGCCTCGGTGATGACCACGCCGCCGTAGGAGTGGCCGACAAGCAGGACCGGGCCCTTCTGCGCGGCGATGGCGCGCTGGGTGACCGCGACGTCGTCGGCCAGCGACGTGGTCGGGTTTTGGACGACGGTGACGTTGTAGCCGTCCTTGCTGAGGATGTCGTGCACGCCTTCCCAGCCCGAGCCGTCGACGAAACCGCCGTGGACCAGAACGATGCTCAATGCGATGGCAGTCATGATGAGTTCTCCTAGATGGATGAAGTTGAAGAGGAAATGTGGTCTTGCCACGGGGATTAATGTAGCGCGCTAATGATTAGCGCGCTACTTAAAAGATGTAACGCCTTGTTTTCATGCTGCATCGCCTTCCAGACCGTGTCGAAATTTGCTTCGGGATCGACGATGAAGACTTTTGGGCTTGTGGCCGTCAGTGGCTCGCTGAATTGGCCAATGGCTAAGTTCTCGGTTCATACCGCGTCGCCACCGCCCCTGAGCTGAACTCCAGCCGGCTCACGAGCTTCAGGTCGATATGCTTCGATAGTCCCGCAAACAGTGTTGGCCCGTGCCCCGTCAGCCTGGAATGCACCACGAACTCGTACTCATCGATCAATCCGAGCTCCGCCAAGGCCAGCGGCAGCTTCACGCCCCCCACGAACAGTCCCTTGCCGGGCTCCCGCTTGAGCTCTTGAACAGCGCTCTTGAGATCGCCGCGCACGAGCTCTGCGTTCCAATCGACTTGGGTCAGCGTGCTCGACACGACGTACTTCTTTGCCGCGTCGATGGTGTGGGCGAAAGGTTCCATCCACGCGGGCATCCAGTCAGGCCTCACGCCCGTCCGCGCCACCGGCCGCCACGCCTCCTCCATCATTTCGTAGATCACTCGCCCGAACAGGAGCGCATCGGCTCGTTGGAGGTTCTCGATCGCGTGACGATGCAACTCCTCGTCCGAGGCCATTGCACGATGATCGCAGCACCCGTCCAAAGTGACGTTGATCGAATACCGAAGAGGTCGCATGGCGCAAAGATACCGCCGATGAGGCAGGCCAGCAAGGTGAGCCCGCCGCTTGAATGGGTGGCGCAGACCTGTTCGYGACCCATCTCATGCACAGCCTGACGAAAGCATCGGCTGCAGATCCTAGGCAGACTTGAGTTGATCCGGATCCACCGGCAGCCTGCGCACGCGCTTGCCGGTCGCGGCGAAGATCGCGTTGGTCACGGCCGGCGCCAAACAGGACGTGCCGGGCTCGCCCATCCCGCCCGGGGGCTCGGCGCTTGGAATGATGTGAATCTCGATCGCCGGTGCCTCGTTGATGCGCAGCACGCGCACGTCGTGAAAATTCGACTGCTCGATGCGGCCATTCTTCAACGTGGCCTGGCCGTAGAGCGCGCCGGAGATGCCGAAGATCACCGCGCTCTGGATCTGGGCGTGAACGGTGTCCGGATTGACGATCACCCCCGCATCCGTGGCGCAGACGACGCGCCGCACCGCGACGCTCCCGTCCCGAGCCACCTCCACCTCGGCCACCTGTGCCATGTACGTGCCGAAG
This sequence comes from Variovorax sp. P1_H12_2, assembly GCF_056405335.1. NCBI lineage: Bacteria > Pseudomonadati > Pseudomonadota > Betaproteobacteria > Burkholderiales > Comamonadaceae > Variovorax > Variovorax sp. P1_H12_2. Next base: position 9,688 of record NZ_JBFUCI010000158.1, on the reverse strand, counting down.
GCGAACTGCACGGAAAGGCCGCGGCCCTGGCGCTCTCCCATGGCGCGGCCCCATTGCGCCTTGTCGGCGGCCAACTGCAGCACGGCGCGGGCCCGCGGGTTTTCTTCGAGGAGCGCGAGCCGGTAGCTCAGCGGGTCGGCCTTCGCCGCGGCGGCAAGTTCGTCGATGAAGCTCTCGACGACAAAGATGTTGTGGGTCGGCCCGACGCCGCGCCAGAACGCGGTGGGAATCGGCGGCTCGTGGTTCACGTACTCGATCAGCACGTTCGGCAATGCGTAGGGCGGCTTCACCGCACCGTCGACCGTCTCGGGATCGAATCCATTGTTGTAGGCGGCGGGCAGCCAGCGCTTGAGGATCGAAGAACCGGTGATGCGATGCTTCCAGGCCACCGGCCTGCCGTCCGGGCCGAGGCCGGCGCTCACGCGGTCATAGAAGTAAGGACGGTACATGTCGTGCTGGACGTCTTCTTCGCGGGTCCAGATCACTTTCACCGGGCCGTCGACGTTCCGGGCGATCTGCACCGCGCGGGTCACGCTGTCGAACTCCAGGCGTCGACCGAAGCCGCCGCCCAGAAGATGGTTGTGCACCGTCACCTTGTCGAGCGGAAGGCCAGTGACGGCCGCCGCGGTGGCCTGGGCACGCGTCAGCACCTGACTGCCGACCCACACCTCGCAGCTGTCCTTGCGCACATGCACGGTGCAATTCAAGGGCTCCATGGCGGCATGGATCAGGAACGGCACCTCGTAGACCGCCTCGAGCCGTGTCGCCGCGCCGGCCATCGCCTGGGCGTTGTCGCCTTCGCTGCGGGCGACCGCGCCCGGCCGTTGCGACGCTGCCTTCATCGATTCGACGATGTCCGCGGTGCTCAGCCTGGCGTTGGGACCGTCGTCCCACTCGATCACCAGCGCCGCGAGGCCCTTCTTCGCCGCGCCCATGTGGTCGGCGACGACCGCGACACAGTCGTCCAGCCGCACGATCTGGCGCACGCCGCGGACCGCCTTGGCCTTGCGGTCGTCGACGCTGCGCAGTCGCCCGCCGACCACGGGCGACTGCGCCAGCGTGGCCACCTTCATGCCGGGTACCTTCGCGTCGATGCCGAACACCGCCGTGCCGTTCACCTTGGCCGGCGTATCGAGGCGCCTGGCGGGCGTGCCGATCAGCTTGAAGTCCGCTAAAGGCTTCAAGACGACCTTGTCGGGCACCGGCAACCGGGCAGCATCCGCGACCAGTGCGCCATACCTGAGCCGCCGCGCGCTCGGCGTGTGGACGACCTCGCCGCGTTCGGCCCTGCACGCCGCCGGGTCCACCTTCCAGCGCTGCGCGGCGGCCTGGACCAGCAGCACCCGCGCTGTAGCCCCGGCCCGGCGCATGGGTTCGAATGCACCGCGGATGGCCGTCGACCCGCCGGTGCTCTGAATGCCGAACAAGGGGTTCGCATACAGCTTGTCGTTCGGCGGCGCATGCTCGAATCGCACCGTCTGCAGATCGACCTCCAGTTCCTCCGCAATCAGCATCGGGATCGAGGTGTAGGTGCCCTGTCCCATCTCGATGTAGCCCATGATCACGGTCACCTGGCCGTCCGGCGCGATGCGGATGAAGGCGTTGGGCGCAAACGAAGGGCCACGGACGCCCTCTGCGGCCTCGGCCAGATCCGGTGCGCCAGCGATGGCTACGCCCACCAGCAATCCGCCGCCCAGCGTGCCGGCGACGGACAGGAATTCGCGCCGCGACAGGTCTGCGCGCGCCTCGTTCATCAAGCGATCGAAGATCATGTCAACCGGCCTTCACGTTCGCGGAGAGGGCGAGTGCTGCCTGTTTGATGCCGGAACGAATGCGCAGATACGTGCCGCAGCGGCAGATGTTGCCGCTCATCGCGGCATCGATGTCGGCATCGGTCGGCGTCGCATTCTTCGTCAGCAGCGCGGCGGCCGACATCAGCTGGCCCGATTGGCAGTAACCGCATTGCGCCACCTCCAGTTGCAGCCACGCCTTCTGCAGCGCGCGGCCGACCGGCGTGCCGGCCAGTGACTCGATGGTATTGACGTTCGAGCCGGCCACCGATTGCAGCGGAGTGACGCACGACCGTGTGGGGACGCCGTCGACGTGCACCGTGCAGGCGCCGCACAGACCCATTCCGCAGCCGAACTTCGTGCCCGTCATGCCCAGCACGTCGCGCAGCACCCAAAGCACCGCGATGTCCCCGTCTACCGTGGTCTCGACCGGTCTGTTGGTTCCATTGACCTTCACGTGGCGGCCTCCTTGACAAAGTGCCCGAGCCGGAACTCGGTTTCAGGCGATGAACTTGTCGCCGAACATCGGCAGCCCACTCTTCGACTCGGCACGCGTCGCCTCGTCCTGCAGCACATCCCAGTGCTCGGCCAGAACGCCGTCGGCGATGCGCAGGATGTCCACGCCGATCCAGTTCACCGGACGGTGTTCGCCCCAAAAGCGGCCGTGGACCATCACGAAGTCGCCCTCGGCCATGATCAGGCCCGGCTCGTAGCGCAGCGACGGCGGCAGGCTCTTGATGAGGTTGAACAGGCCGTCCCGGCCCGGCGCGATGTGCGCGCTGTGCTGGACATAGTCCGGCGACCAGTAGTGCTCGGCCTTCGCGTAGTCGCGCTGGTTGAACAAGGCGTCGAACGCCGCGAGGACCAGGGCCTTGTTCTTCGCGATGGATGGACTCATTGCAGTTCTCCGGACATGCGCCTCGATCGCCGACGAACCGGGCACCCGAACCTACTTCCGCGCGAGCGGGATCTGCAGGTTCGTCGGCCTGTTTTCTTCCTTGTCGAACCCGCGGCCGTCCACATTGCGCGCGCCCCAGAACAGCATGTCATGGTTGAGGTAGACGAGGTCGAACTCCATGAAGTTCTTCCCTTCGCTCAACCCGAACGGCGGGAATGCCTTGCCGAACACGCTTTGCGTGTCGTTGACTTGCCACTTTCCGTAGCCTTTGCCGGCGACCTGATTCAGCAGGTCGGCAAACCCCTGAATCAGTGGCGTCACCTCGTATCCCTCGTCAGCAACGAAGTCCACCTTTTGCGCACCTGCGGCGATCGGATGAGGTCCGCGCCACAGCATGTGACCCCGAATGACGAGACGGGCCAGGGGCACCGCACCGTTCGGGTCTGCCGAATTGACGACCTTCAGTTCGAATCGATCTCCGGCCAGGTACTTGAATTCGCGCGTCAGATAGAACGGCTTGAGCGTGCCGTCGGCGTTCTTGCTGGCGCTGGGGCGGATTTCCGGGGCGATGCTCGCCCAGTCTCCGACGAGAGCCTCTTTGATCTGATCCACATTCATGACGATCTGCCTTTCGGGATTGCCGGGGGGCGAGTGGGTCGTGGAAGCACAGGCTGCGAGCGTCAGCGCCAAGGCGAGCGACAGAAAGGGCGAAAAACCTCGTGTCCACATCGGGATTGATTCCTCACCCGCGAGTGCACCGGCAAGCGAGCAGAAAATTTGCCCGGCCTGACCTGCATGCAGTGCGGTCCACGAACTATGGAGCGGGGGCGCCCTGCACCGTTAGCCCAAATCGGCAAACCGACGCGCGCTCCCTGTCAAGGCTATGCCTCGCCGCCACGAAACACCCCCATGACGCTCAAACTGGACGTATTCGACGACTTCCACGTGCATGGCGCTTCGGCGCCGGAGTGGAACCAACGTTATCTGCAGCTATCGCCGGGGACCATGCGAAGTTCGCTCGCCGAAGTGACGACGGACAGCATTCATGTCTTTCGCAAATGGTTGAGTGAACGGGTGATTCAACAGGGCTGTCTGCCCAACGGCAAGATCTGCTTTGCGGTCCCGCTGGGGAAGCTCGCCGGAACGTCCCGGATGCAGGGGCACGAAATTCACGCGGACAGCATCTTCGTTCTTCGCAGCGGCGACGAGTTCACGCTGCAAAGGCCCGAAGGGATGGAGTTGATGGCGGTGACGTTCGAACTCGACGACTTTCGTCGCTTGCTGGACGAACGGCCGTGGGCACCCGGCGCTCTGAGCCTCCTGTCCCGCCCCGTGCTGCGAGCCCCCGGCGGCGCGATGCAGCAATTGCGGCACGGCCTTCTCTCGTTGTTCGATGAGACATCGACCGCTCATCCATTCGAATCGGAAGCGGTCGAGGATCAACCGGTGTCCAGCGTCGTGTTCGATGCGCTTTGCGAGCTTTTCAACAGCGCCGCCGATGCGCGGCAGTTGGCCGGGAGCGCATCGGCCGGTTTCATCGTCTCGCAGTGCCATCGGATGGTGGAAGCTGGCGGGAATTCACCACCGAGCGTCGAGGAACTGTGCCTGCGCCTTCGTACGAGCCGGCGCACGTTGCAGGACAGCTTCAGGCAAGTCGCCGATTCAACGCCAGTGCACTATCTGCGGTGCGTCAGGCTGAACGCCGTACGTCGGCAATTGATGTCGACACGTGCGGTGGACCTCAGCATCGCGCAGGCGGCCGAGGACAGAGGATTCAACCATCTGAGTCACTTCGCGGCACGGTACAAGACATTGTTCGGTGAATTGCCGTCACAGACCATGCGAACCGGCTGAAATGCGAAGGGTGCTCAGCGGGGGATTTCCAGCAGATGCTGGGTGGCGACATGAAGGCCTCGCTCGTTGTCGGCGCCCGCGAAGTGCGGCTGATTGCCGCGCCGCTCGCCGCCGGGCCGTCGCCAGCGCGGCCAGCTTCTCATGCCGGTAGCCGCACCGCCGCAGCGACGCCTGGCGGCCACGCGGCGCGCCGGCTGCGGAACTCGGGGATCTCCACCATCCCCTTTTCCGCCGCGATGCTCGCCGCCTCCGTTCGCGACGACGCGCCGAGCTTGGCGAGGACGCCCTTGACATGCGTCTTCACGGTCCCGACGGCAATGCCGAGCTGACGCGCGATGGTCTTGTTGCACTGGCCGCGCGCCAGCAGCCGCAGCACCTGGTCCTCGCGCGAGGTGAGCTGCTCGCCCGCGAGGCCTGCGGTCATGCGGTGCGCGACCTCGGGGCACACGTACGTCGCGCCCTGGGCGAGCGACCGGACCGCCAGGACCAGCTCGTSGGGCGTGCAGCTGGAGAGCACCAGGCCGTCGACACCGGCGCGCAGCGCCGAAGCGGCGGCGCACTCGCGCGCGCGCGGGGCGATCACCAGGATCTTCGAATCGGCCTTCAGCGACGGGAGCCCGGGCTCCGCGCCGCGCTGCGCCAGCCGCAGCCCGGACGACCAGTCCGTCACGACCACGTGAACGCCGGGGTCCGCCACCGCCGCCAGGCTCTCGGCCATCCAGGCCATCCCGGCGCCAAAGAGCGTCGCGCGCACGCCGGCCCGCAGCAGCGGCTCGGCCAGCCAGACCAGAACGTTCACCGGTTCAAAGGTGCGATTCCACATGGCATCTCCTTCTCGATCGGCGACTTCGCCGCTCTGGTGGAGATGCTCGGCACATGGCGCCCGTCGGTCCAGTTAGATGTTGTTGGCACCGGACTCCCCGGGACCCATCCCGCGAAGCCCGGTACGCGGGCCCCTGCCCCCGCCTTACTGCGGCTGCGGCTTGGCCAGCGCCGCCTTCTCGATGATCGACGCCACGGCCGACGGCTTCGATTCGTACACGGCATGGCTGCCGCGCGACTCGACCACGGTGGCGCCTGCGCGCTTGGACATGAGGCGTTGCGCAGGCGGCGGGATCATCTTGTCGTCGGTCGCCACCAGGTACCAGCTGGGCTTGCCCTTCCACGCGGGCTCCGTGATCTCGCCCGTCAACGCCTCGACACCCCAGGGCACCTGTGCGTTGGCAAGGAACGCCGCCCGGTCGGCCGGCAGGTCGCCGGCGAAGGAACTCGCGAACTTCACCTTGTCCAGCATCAGGAAGCCGTTGACCGGCGGCAGGATCGGCGGCACGGGAGCGCCCGGCACGGGATTCGAGGTCAGCGTCTTGACGGACTCGCCCTTGTCCGGCGCGAACGCGGCGATGTAGACCAGGCGGGAAACCTTGGGATCGTTGCCGGCTTCGGTGATCACCGCGCCGCCATAGGAGTGGCCGACGAGGACGACCGGGCCCTCCTGGGCGTCCAGCACGGCCTTCGTGGCGGCCACGTCCCCGGCGAAGGAGATCGTCGGGTTCTGCACGATGCTGACGTTGAAGCCCTTGGCCTTGAGCAGCTTGTAGACGGGCTCCCAGCCCGCCCCGTCGACGAAGCCGCCATGGACCAGCACCACGTTGTTGATGCGGTCGGTGGCGGCCTGCGCGGCCGGGCTGGCGGCCATGATGCCCAGCACGAGCGGGGCGGCGAACAGGGGAGCGAGCAATGCACGGGTCTTCAGTTTCATGATGACGAACTCCAGAGTTGAGGGGGTTGGGCCCGCCGCCGGGGAACGGTGGCGCTGGCCTGCATGCATCGTCGGCGCCGGACGGCGCGATGGCGCCTCTCTTCGCGGCTACCTCCTTGGGGGTGGTCTCCCGGCCCGCCCTCACACCGCGCCATGCGCGGCCCTAACAAGATCTAACGCGCAACGCCCCCGCGATCGCGCAAGATGGCGCGAAGGCCTTGCAGATCGAACCATGGACACTCCTTCCGACTCCGGCACGCCGGAACTTCCGCCGGACGCGAACCGCGTCGTCAACGACTTCATCGCCGCCGTCAACGACGGCGATCTGCGGGCCGTGATCGGCCTGTTCGCCCCGGACGCGCAGGTGAACGATCAGCTGCGCAACTTCTGGGGGATCAACGCCATCTGCGAATGGCTCGAGCGCGAGATCATCGGCGAGCGGGTCCATATCGAGGCGGTGAATGTGCGCCAGCACTACGACGTCGTGATCCTCGCCGCGGAGCTGCGTGGCGACTTCGCGGTGGCGGGCATGTCGCAGCCTGTCATCGTGGACATCTACTTCACCATCAAGGACGCAAGGATCGTCCGCCTCCAGTTGCTCATGGTCCGGGACGACGACGAGGGAGCGGACATCCGGAAGGTCCCATGAGGAGCCAGCCTCGCCTTAGAATTTGCCGCCTGGTCCACGCCTGATCTTCCATCGTGAATCGCCCTGCCGCCCCGCCCGCCGCCCGGTGGCAAGCCACCTTCGGGCCGTTCTCCCTGTCGCCCGACGAACGCCTCCTGCTGCGGGACGGCGTGCCGGTCCGGCTCGGCGGCCGGGCCCTCGACCTGCTCGTGGTGCTGGTCGAGCACGCGGGCGCCGTCGTCAGCAAGAAGGACCTGCTCGCACGGGTGTGGCGCGACGTGGTGGTGGACGAAGGCAGCCTGCGCTTTCACATGCATGCGGTGCGCAAGGCGCTGGGCGACGGCGTGGCGGGCACGCGCTACGTCGTGAACACGGCCAACAAGGGCTACACCTTCGTCGCCGCCGTGGAGCGCCTGAGCACAGGGGCCGAGGTCCGCGCGCCCACACCCCCTCTCGGCTCGGCACTGCCCGCACTCGGCTCGGTGATCGTGGGACGGGACGGCGACATCGACGCCATCGTGGCCAACCTGCTGAAACGACGCCTGGTCTCGGTGGTCGGCGCGGGCGGCATCGGCAAGACGACAGTCGCCATCGCCTCGATCCAGGCGGCGGCCGAGCACTTCGAGCGCGACGTGCACTTCGTGGACCTCGCCCAGGTCCATGCCATGGGCTCCATCCGCGCCGCCGTGGCCCATGCGATCGGCCTGCAGAACGGCCAGGACGAACTGCCGCTCATCGCCGCCCATCTGGCCGAACGCAAGTCGCTGGTCGTGCTGGACTGCTGCGAGCACGTCATCGCGGCCGCCGCGGAGCTGACCGAATGGCTGTTCCGCCACTGCCCCTTCGTTCACATCCTCGCCACCAGCCGCGAGGCGCTGCGTGTCGAGGGCGAGTTCGTCTACCGGCTGCCGCCGCTGGCCTTTCCCCCGCCGGGCGAAGGCGCGAGCGCCGCGGCGGCGCTGGCCTACCCCGCGGTCCAGCTGTTCGTGGAACGCGCGGCCGCCAGCGGCGCGGGCTTCGAGCTCAAGGACAGCGACGCGCTGCTGGCCTCGCAGCTGTGCCGCGAACTGGACGGCATCGCCCTCGCGATCGAGCTGGCCGCGGGCCGCATCGAGGCGCTGGGCCTGCAGGCCATCACTTCGCATTTCGACGCCAGCGCCAAGCTCATGTGGCACGGGCGGCGCACGGCCGTGCCGCGCCACCAGACCCTCGGGGCGACGCTCGACTGGAGCTTTCACCTTCTCGCCGAAGATGAGAAGCGCCTGCTGCGCCGACTCTCGGTATTTGCCGGCAGCTTCGCGCTCGATGCGGCGTTGGAAGTCTGCTGCTTCGACCGCGAACCGTCAGAGGGTGTCGAGCTGCTGGCCGGGCTGGTCTCGAAGTCGCTCGTCAATGTCGATGCGGGCGGGGCGGCTCTGCGCTACGGGATGCCGGACACGACGAAGTCGTACGGCTGGAAGCGGCTCGAAGCGAGCGGCGAAGCCCAGGCCCTGGTCGAGCGCTTCTCGCATTTCTACGGCCGCTGGGCCACGCAGCAGGCCGCTCAGGCGCTCACCAAGGAGGCACTCGACACGGTCCGGCTGGAGCTGCCGAACCTGAGCGCCGCGATGGCGTTCGACTTCCGCGACGAAGCGCAACCGGCGGCGGCGGTCGAGCTGGCCGCCTCGTTCTGCCCGTTGCTGCTCCAGTTGTCGCTGCTGAAGGAATGCGCGCGCTGGGCGCAGGCCGCGCTGGACCGGCTGCCGCCGGAGGTCGTCGGCTCTCACGCCGAGGTTCGCCTGCGCGGCGCGCTGGGACAGTCGCTCATGTTCATCGGCGGCGACGGCGACGAGGCCGACACGGCCTTTCGCCGCGGCATCCAGGTGTCCGAAGACCTGAAGGACCCACGCACCACGCTGCATCTGCTCAACGGCCACGCCCTGCTGCTGCACAGGGACGGGCGCTTCACCGAAGCGCTCACGACCGCGCGCAAGGCCGAGTCGCTGCTGTCCGCGCTGGACGACCCGGAGTGCCGGGCGATCGTCGACTCGCTGATGGGCGTGGCGCTGCATCTCGTCGGCCACGTCCAGGAAGCCATGGGCCACTGGCAGCGGGTCGCACGCTACGGCGCGGGCTCGTCGACCGACACGACCTCCCGGCTGGGTTTCGACTACTACATCCGCGCGATGTGCGGCGTAGCGCGCAGCCTGTGGCTCACGGGGCACTACGCCGAAGCGGTCGCGGTGGCGAACGAAACGATCGCGAAGGCGCGCGACTCGGGCCACGCGGTCACCTACTGCATCGCCCTCATCTGGGCCGGCTCCGTGCATGTCTACCAGGGCAACGTCCCGAAGATCCGGGAGCTGGCCGGCACGGTCGAGGCCGTGGCCAGGCGCCACTCGCTGACGCCGTATCTCAGCATCGCAAGCGCGACGCGCGGGCAGATCATGGTGATCGAGGGACGCCCGGCCGAGGGCGTGGAGCTCATCCGCCGCGCGGTCGAAACGCTGCGGGTCAGCCGCTACGAAATGGTCACCACCGTGTTCCTGACCGCCATGGCGCGAGGCCTGTCCGACCTGTCGCTGCACACCGCGAGCCTCACCCTGTGCGACGACATCGCGCAGCGCATCGAGACGGGCGGCGACCGGCTGCGCCTGTCCGAGCTGCTGACGACCCGTGGGCGCGTGCTGGTGGCCGCGGGCCGGCCCGAGGAGGCCCGTCAGAGCTATCTGTCGGCCATTGCCGTGGCCCGGTCCCAGGACGTGAAGCCCTTGCAGGTG
>NZ_JBFUCI010000157.1:0-13137 GCF_056405335.1 Variovorax sp. P1_H12_2 | reverse complement strand
GATCAGCACCGAGAGCTCGCTGCCGGCGACCAGCGCGATGTCGGCCAGCAGCCGGCGCATGGCCGCGCTGCGGCCGGTCAGTTCGCGCGCCCGCGGCGCGGCGGCGAGCCTGAAGCCTTCCGCGCGCAGGCTTTCCAGCGCCACGCGGTCCTCGAGCTGCTCGATGCGCCCGGCCACCGTGACGATGGCCGCCGCCAGGCTCGCGAACAGCTGCAGCGCCGCGAGGTCCCCGCGCGAGAAGCGGTCCGGCTGCAGCGCATCGAGCGTGAGCAGGCCCCAGATCCGCTGGTGGAGGTGGATCGGGCAGCCGACGCAGTCGTGCACGTCCAGGTCGCCGTGCACGCCCTCCACCAGGCCGTCGTACGGGTCCGGCAGCGGGCTGTCGGAGGGAAAGCGCAAGGGCCCGCCGGCGCCCAGCAGCGCCGCGAAGCGCGGGTGCTCGGCGATCCGGAAGCGACGGCCCAGCGTGTCGCGGCTCAGTCCGTCGACCGCGAGCGGAAGCAGGCTGCCGTCCTCCAGYCGCAGCAACGCGGCCGCATCGCAGGGCAGCAGCACGCGCAGGGACTGCAGCAGCCGGCGGTACAGCTCCTCGCCGGGCAGACCGGCGCCCATGTCCGCCACCAGGGGGGCGACCGCCTCGAGCAGCTTGTCAGCAGTCATTTGGACATGGCGAGAGGTCATAATGACTCGATTCTATCCAGGTCAAAAAGACAGCAACAGCGCCAAGTCCTTGATTTGCAAGGCCATCGGGCCTGGAACGGGGCTTGCAAGGAACACGGCATCCCATGTGAACCCCAAGGAGCCCCTCCCGTGCTGACCGCGCAACAAAAGTCCATCGTCACCGCCACCGTCCCGCTGCTCGAAACGGGAGGCGAGGCGCTGACGACCCACTTCTACCGGATCATGCTCGATGAGCATCCCGAAGTGCGGCCGCTCTTCAACCAGGCCCACCAGGCCAGCGGCGAACAGCCGCGCGCCCTGGCCAACGGCGTGCTGATGTACGCGAAGAACATCGATCGCCTCGAGGCGCTCGGCGAGCTCGCGGGCCAGATCGTCAACAAGCACGTCGCGCTGCAGGTGCTGCCCGAGCACTACCCGATCGTCGGCGCCTGCCTGCTTCGCGCGATCCGCGAAGTGCTTGGCGCCGAGATCGCCACCGACGAGGTGATCGCCGCCTGGGGCGCGGCCTACGGCCAGCTCGCCGACATCCTGATCGGTGCCGAGAAGCAGGCCTACGATGAGCGTGCCGAAGCGCCCGGCGGCTGGCGCGGCGCACGGCCCTTCGTGGTGGTGAAGAAGGAAGTCGAGAGCGAGGAGATCCTTTCGTTCTACCTGGCACCGGCCGACGGCCAGCCGATTCTCGATTTCAAGCCCGGCCAGTACATCGGGCTGCGGCTCGTGGTCGACGGCAACGAGATCCGGCGCAACTACTCGCTGTCCGCAGCGCCCAACGGCAAGACCTACCGCATCAGCGTCAAGCGCGAGACCGGCGGCCTGGCTTCCGGCCACCTGCACGACCAGGTCGGCGAAGGCAGCACGGTCGAGCTGTTCCCGCCGGCGGGGGCCTTCACGCTGGAACCGAGCGATCGGCCGCTGGTGCTGATCAGCGGCGGCGTGGGCATCACGCCGACACTGGCGATGCTCGAGGCCGCGCTGAAGACGACGCGCGCGGTGCACTTCATCCACTGCGCGCGCACCCGCGGCGTGCACGCCTTCCGCCAGGTCATCGATGCGCTCGCGCACAAGCATCCGCAGCTCGAGCGCTTCTATTGCTACGACGAAGTTCACGACACCCAGGTCGAAGCCGATGCACCGGATGCCGTGGGGCGCCTCGATGTGAACAAGCTCGCCCAGTGGCTGCCCGCGACGACGCGCGACGTCGATGCCTACTTCCTCGGACCGAAGCCGTTCATGCAGCAGGTGAAGACCGCCCTGCGCACGCTGGGCGTGCCGGACCGGCAGACGCGCTACGAGTTCTTCGGCCCGGCCTCGGCGCTCGAATAGCGGCGGCCTTCACCGTCGACACCGAGCCGCAACAGCTCGTTGATCGAGCCGACGCCCAGCTTCTCGAGGAGGCGGCTGCGGTGCTGCTCGACCGTCCGGTGGCTGATGGCCAGTTCCTTGGCGATCAGCTTGCTCGGCAAGCCCTGCAGGGCCAGGGTCATCACCTCGCGCTCGCGCGTGCTCAAGGCCTCGACCCGCTTCGCGACCCCCTGCTGCGCATCCCCGGCGGGCGCGCGGTGTGCCGCATTCCGCCTCAGCGCCTCGTCGATCGCATCGAGCAACTGCTGCTCGCGATACGGCTTCTGGACGAAATCCACCGCACCGTCCTTGACCGCCTTGACCGCCATCGCGATGTCGCCGTGGCCGCTGATGAAGACGATGGGGATGCGCGCCCCCATCGCGATCAGGCGCTCCTGCAGCGCCAGCCCGTTCATGCGCGCCATGCGCACGTCCAGCACCAGGCAGCCCGGGCGTTCGGGATCGAACACCTCGAGGAAATCCAGCGCCGAGCCGAAGGTCTCGGTCGGCAGGCCGACCGAACTCACGAGCTCCTGGACCGAATCGCGATAGCCTTCGTCGTCGTCGATGATGAATACGGTGGGTTCGGTCATGGCGTCAGTCTGCGGGTGGGGTGATGGGAAGGGTGAAGCGGAACAAGGCTCCGCCGCCGGGATTGTGCGAGGCCCACAGCGTGCCGCCGTGCGCCTCGATCAGCTTGCGGCAGATCGCCAGGCCGACGCCCAGGCCGCTGGACTTGGTCGAATAGAAGGACTCGAAGACCCGCTCCAGGTCGCCTTCGGCGATGCCGGCGCCGCTGTCCCCGACCTCCACCTGGACCTCGCCGCGCTCGTTCGGCGCGATGACGATGCCGATTTCCCTCGCGCTGCCGGAACCTGGAAGCGCGATCGCCTCCATCGCATTGCGAAGCAGGTTCAGCACCACCTGCTGCAGATGGATCTCGTCGACCACCACCACCGGCAATCCGTTCGCCGCCGCCGACCGGATGCGAATGTCGCGCAGCTCGCAGTCCATCTTCACCATGCCGATGCATTCGGCGATCGCCTGCTCGATGTCGATCGGCTTGGGGTCCAGCTCGTGCCGCTGCGCCATGCTGCGCATGCGCGTCACCACGTCGCCGGCGCGCGTCGCCTGGCCGACGACCTTGTCCAGCAGGTCCATCACCCGAGCCAGGTCGGGCGCCGGCTCGGACGCACGGCGGCGTGCGGCCAGCGCGTAGTTCTCGATCGCACCGAKCGGCTGMGTGATCTCGTGAGCCAGCGCCACGGACATTTCGCCCGCTGTGTGAACGCGCACCAGGTGGGCGAGGCGCTCGCGCCAATGCGCCGCCTCGACCTCCGCGGCGAGCTTGCGGCGCTCGGCGGCCTCGCGCGCCTGCAGGCTGCCGAAGACTTCGGCGAGCAGGCTGACGCCCGGCGTCAGCGCGTCGGGCCATTCGTTCGGGCGCTGCATGCTCGCGATCGAGAGGGCGCCGGAGACCCTGCCGGAGACCGAAATCGGAACCACCAGCAGGGAGCAGACGCCGGTGGCCGCCAGTGCCGCCCTGTCGGCCTCCGCCTCCCGCGGCAGATCGGCGATCCGGCCCAGCCGCACGATGCAGCCCGCGGCGACCCTGTCGCCCACCCAGGCAAGCACGGGCGTGTCCCCCAGGCCCAGCGGAGGCGCGAAGCCTTCCGCATGCCATTGCTGCGTGCCGCCGAATCGGGCCTCGCCGGCGACGCGCTGCCAGAGCGCGACCTGCTCGGCGCCCATGAACTGGCCGATCTGCCGCAGGCCGATGCCGATCGCAAGGTTCTCCTCGCCGGGCTCCGCCAGCACCAGGGAAGTCAGGATGCCGCTCGCGAGCCGCTCGAAGCCGATCGCGTTGTCGAGTTCCTCCTGCGCCCGCTTGCGCGCCAATGCGCTGCCGAACACCTCCGCCAGCAGCCGCATCCGGGTCAGCAGGGCCTCCGGCCAGACCCGCTCCTCGCGCACGCAGCCGAAGCTCAGCCCGCCGTGCAATTGCCCGCCGACCACGATCGGCATGGTGACGTGCGACTTGAGGCCGATGCTGCGATAGGTCTCCCGGTCGAGTGCCGCTTCCGGCGGCAGGTCGTCGAGGCGCGTGAACACGATCGGCTTGTTGGCCAGCGCCATCGCCAGGACCCAGGGGGTCGTCTCGCGTGCCGACAGGGCATGGGGCACCGGTTCGACGCCGTCGACCGCGAATGAATGGGTGACCTCGATCCGGCCGCTCAGCGAAGACACCCGGCTGAGGGTGGAGCGGTCGATCCCCAGCGCGGACACGATGCGCGCCAGTGCGTCCTGGATCGCCGCATCGATGCCTTGCGGCGRCAGCCCGACGAAGCTCCTCGAGAGATCCGACAGCAGGCGCTCGAAACGCAGCAGGTCATGCATGGAGACCTGGTCCCTCCCGGCATCGGAGGGGGTGGCGGGTTCAGCAGCGGATGGCATGCGGGCCCGCGCCATTGCCCATCGTCGTGCCCGTGCCGGCGCCGACGATGTTCAAGGATGTCCATACGACCCGGTGCATGACTGTGCCCCTATCTTGCAGATCGCCACGCATGCCTACCCTTCGCATTCGCCGTGCCGGCCGATCACCCGGCCGGCCTGCGGACGTCGTTGCGTGGCTGAAGACCCATCCCTTGCAGGCATTCTACGGAACGATGGCGTGGCTCAAGGCGATGAGCGCTTGTCGACGAAGGCCCGCATGTAGCGCTGCGGCTCCCCGGTCGCGAACGCGCTGGCGAACTCGTCCACACCGTGGCTGATCGACGTTTCCAGCGGCTCTTGCTGCCACTCGCGCAGCAGGCGCTTCTGCTGGCGCATCACCGCGGGCCCGTAGGAGGCGAACTGACGCGCCGTCCGGGCCACCTCTTCGTCGAGATCCTCGGGCGCGACCACGGCATCGACCAGCCCCCAGGACAGGGCGCGTGCCGCGTCGATGTTCTCGCCGGTCAGCAAGAGCCAGCTGGCGCGGGCGTTTCCGATCAGCCTGGGCAGCAGCGCGGCATGGATGATCGAGGGAATGCCGACCTTCACCTCCGGCATGCCGAAATGGGCCTGGCTGGAGGCGATCCGGAGGTCGCAGGCGAGCGCGAGCTCCAGGCCGCCGCCGAGGGCCCAGCCCGGAATCCGGGCGATGACCGGTGCCGGAAACTGCCGCACCGCTTCGCAAAGCTGCCTCAGCCGGTCGATGAACCCCTTGGCCGACACGACGTCCAGCCCGCCCATCTCCTTGATGTCGGCGCCGGCGACGAAGGCCTTGTCGCCGGTGCCGCGAAAGACGACCGCCCGCACCTTCGGATCGGCCGCGAGTTGGCGCAGCGCCTGGGTCAGGTCGGTGATGACCGGCGTGCTCAGGATGTTCAGCGACTTCGCTTCGCGGATCGTGACGGTGGCCACGCCTTGGGCGTCGATGGCGACGGCTGCATGCGGGAAGAGTGGATCTGGCATGGCGGGTCTTTCAGAGCTTCTCGAATCCGATGGCCCGGGGCAGGAAGGTCAACCCGCGTGGCCACCCAGATAGGCCGCGCTGACGCGCGCGTCCGTCGCCATGGTAGCCGCATCGCCACTCAGCACGATGCGGCCGCTGTCCATCACATAGGCGTGGTCGGCGACACGAAGTGCGGCGCGCGCGTTCTGTTCGACCAGCAGCACCGCCGTGCCTTCGGCGCGGATGTCGCGCACCAGCTCGAACACCTGCCGCACGACGATCGGCGCCAGGCCCATCGATGGCTCGTCCATCAGCAGCAACCGCGGCCGGCTCATGAGCGCGCGGGCGATGCACAGCATCTGCTGCTCGCCGCCGGACATCGAGCCGGCTTTCTGCGCGATGCGCTCCTTCAGGCGCGGAAAGCGCGTGAGCATGCGCTCGAGGTCGTGCGCGAACTCCGACGCGGGGCGCTTGCCGGCACCGAGCTTCAGGTTCTCGAGCACGGTCATGGCCGAGAAGATCTGCCGGCCTTCGGGCGCCTGGGCCAGGCCGCCGGCCACCACCTCGTGCGGCGGCCGGTTCGTGATGTCCCGGCCTTCGAACATCACCTGGCCCGACGTGACCTTGTAGACGCCCGAGAGCGCGCGCATCAGCGTGGTCTTGCCGACGCCGTTGCTGCCGAGCACGCTGACGATGCCGCTTGTCGGCACTTCGATCGACACGTCGTGCAGGATGGTCTGCTGTCCGATGCGGACCCCGAGATTGCTGACGCGCAGCAGCGCTTCGTTCATGCGGGTTCTCCCAATGGCACGGCGGCCGTCACGGCGGCCGGCGCGTCTTCCTCGACGTCGCTGCCAAGGTAGGCGTCGAGCACCTTCGGGTCTTGCGAGATCACGCCGGGCGGGCCGTCGGCGATCTTCTGGCCCGATGCCATCACCATCACGCGCTCGCACAGGTTCATGACGAAGCCCATGTCGTGCTCGACCAGCAGAATCGTCATGCCTTCGGCCGACAGGGCCCGCACGAAGCTGGCGAGCTCGGCGGTCTCGGTGTCGTTCAGGCCGGCCGCGGGTTCGTCGAGGATCAGCAGCGTCGGCTGCAGCGCGAGCGCCCGCGCGATCTCGAGGTACTTGCGCTTGCCGTAGGACAGATTGGCGGCCAGTTCGCCGGCCAGCGACTCGAGGCCGGTGCGCTCGAGCGCCTGCATGGTGAGGCGGCTGATGCGCTCGGAAATGGCGCGCCGCGCAAACAGGCTGTTCCACGGGCTGTGGCCCACGTGGCCGAGCGCGCCGATCGACACGTTGTCGAACACCGTCACGTTCGGCAGGATGCGCAGGTTCTGGAAGGTGCGCGCGATGCCCAGGCGCGCCACCTCGTGCGGCTTGCGCGCAGAGATCGAGCGCCCTTCGAAGCGCACGTCGCCGGAAGACAGGCGCGTGTAGCTGGTGATCAGGTCGAACAGCGTGGTCTTGCCCGCGCCGTTGGGGCCGATCAGGCCGACGCGTTCGCCCCTGGCGATGTGGCCGCTGAACTCGCCCACGGCGGTCAGGCCGCCGTAGTGCCGCGAGACGTTGTCGATGTCGAGAAGATGGGTCATGTCGTTTGCCTTGGCTCCCGCTCAGCGCCAGCCCAGCTGCCCGTTGGCGCGCCAGGCCGCGCCGAAGCGCTTGCGCACCAGTTCGATGGCCGAGACCTCGCCGAAGAGGCCCTTGGGCCGGAACATGATCGACAGGAACATCACCAGGCCGACGACGATCATGCGGAAGTCGCCGATCGGGCGCATCAGCTCGGGCAGGCCGATCAGCAGCACCGCACCGATGATGGCGCCGGGCACGCTGCCGAGGCCGCCGACCACGATCATCGAGATGATCAGGATCGACTCGGAAAAGCGGAAGTCGGCCGGCGACACGTAGCCGGTGCTGTGCGCCCACAGCGCACCGGCCACGCCGGCGAAGAAGCAGGAGAAGCCGAACACCTGGACCTTCAGCCGCACGACGTTCAGGCCCATGGCCTCGGCGCACTGGTCGTCTTCGCGCACGGCGCGCAGCGCATTGCCGAAGTACGAATGCGAGAGCCGGTGCACGACGGCCACGGTGGCCGCCAGGCACAGCGCCGTGACCAGATAGGCCGCCATGTCGCTGTTGGCCGGCAGGCCCGGCAGGTGCAGCGGCGGGATGCCGCTGATGCCCATCGGCCCGCGGGTGAAGCCGACCCAGTTGAGCAGCGTGACGTGGATGATCTCGCCGACGCCCAGCGTGGCGACCGCGAAGTAGATGCCGACCAGCCGCATCGTCGGCAGCGCCAGCAGGATGCCCGCGCAGGCCGTGACGATGCCGGCCACCGGCAGCGTCAGCCAGACCGGCCAGTGCAGCACCGTCCCCAGCAGCGCCGCGGTGTACGCGCCGATGCCATAGAAGGCCGCATGGCCGAGCGACAGCAGCCCGGTGGTGCCCGTGATGAGGTTGGCGCTGAGCGTCAGGATCGAGAACACGCAGATGGTGGTCGCGATGCGGAAGATGTAGCCGCCGCCGACCAGCAGGCCGAGCGCCGGCACCGCCAGCATCAGCACCGCCAGCAGCGCGAGCGTGAGGGTTCGGGAAGATTTCATGGAGAGAATGAGTGTGCCGGTGCTCAGGCGCGCTCGCGCCCGCCGCCGAACAGGCCGGTCGGGAAGAACACCAGCGTGATCAGCAAGAACAGGTAGGCGACCATGTCGCCCCAGCCCTGCGCGAAGAAGGTGGTGGTCAGCGCCTCGGCCATGCCGAGGATCAGCGCGCAGACGACCGCGCCGCCGATCGAGCTGAGCCCGCCCATCACCATCGCGACGAAGGCCTTCACGCCCGGCGTGAAGCCCATCGACGGAAAGATCGAGCCCTGGTACAGGCCGACCACGAGGCCGGCCACGGCGCCCATCATCGAGCCGATGACGAAGGTCGCGACGATGGTGCGCTCGGTGTTCAGGCCGACGTACATCGCGCCCATCGGATTGTTGGCCACGGCGCGGATCGACAGCCCGATGCGCGTGCGGAACAGCAGGAAGTACAGGCCCGCCAGCATGACGATCGACAGGCCGAAGATCACGAACTGGCCGCTGGAGAAGGAGATCGGGCCGATCTCGATCGGCGTCATCAGCAGATACGCCTGCGGAATCGTCTGCATGCTCGCCCCGAAGAACTTCTCGACCAGCTCGCGGATGACGATCGACAGCGCCAGCGACGACAGCAGCGTCGCCTCGCGGATCGCCTTCGACTTCAGCGAGGCTTCGTCCCGGAAGCGGCGGAACGGCCGGAAGGCGATGCGCTCCAGGCTGAAGCCCAGCGCCGCGCCCACGGCCAGCACGAACAGCAGCACCGCGAACAGCGGCGGCGCCGTGCTCGTGATGAACAGCAGGCCGGCGTAGGCGCCGAGCATGTAGATCTCGCCGTGGGCGAAGTTGACGACGTTGAGCACACCGAAGATCAGCGTGAAGCCGATCGCCATCAGTGCGTAGACGAGCCCGAGGCTCAGCCCGTTCGCGAGCTGCTGCACCAAGATTGCATCGAACATATTCTTCCTTGACGTGCGAGGCGCGGGAACCGCCCCGCCCTCCTCCTGCGGCCGATGGCTCTACTGGGCGACGACGGTGAAGGCGCCCGAGCGGACTTCCATGCGGGTCAGGCCCTTGGACGGTTCGCGCGTCTTCGGGTCGAAGGTGGTGTCGCCGGTGACGCCCGGGAAGCCCTTGGTGGCGGCGAGCGCGTCGCGCACCTTCTGGCGCGTCGGGTTCGGGCCTGCCGCAACGATGGCATCGAGCATGATGTTGGTGGCGTCGAAGGCCTGCGCCGCGAACATGCTGGGCTCGGCGCTGTAGTGCTTCTTGTAGTCGTCGACGAAGGCCTTGACCTTCGGCGCCGGGTTGCTCGCCACGAAGGTGGTCGGGAACTTCACGCCGTCCGCGCTCGGGCCGGCCAGCTCGATGAGCTTGGGCGCGTACATCGACGAGGCGCCGTAGGTCGGCGTCTTGACGCCGAGCTGCGTGCGCTGCTGCAGGAACGAGGCACCTTCCTCGTAGAACATGAACATCACGATTGCATCGGGCTTGTCGCGGCTCTGCTTGGTGATGATCGAGCGGAAGTCGCGGTTGCCCGGGTTGAAGAACTCGGTGCTCGTGATCTGCGTGCCCGCGGCCTTCGCGGCTTCGGTGAAGGCCTTCACGGCGCTCAGGCCCCAGTCGTTCTGGATCGCGACGACCGCGTACTTCTTCAGGCCGTTCTCGGCCAGCCACTTGGCGATGAAGGGCGACTCGATGTCCATCGTCGTGATGTTGCGAAACTGCCAGTCGCTGATCTTCAGGAAGTCGGGATGCGACGCGGTCTGCGACAGCTGCGGCAGCTTCTGCTGCGCATAGACCTGGCCGGCGGCCATCGACACGGTGGAGTTGAAGTCGCCCAGCACGCCCACGATGGCCGGGTCGTCGGCGAATTTCTTCGCGATGTTCACGCCTTCCTTGGCGTCGCTCTTGCTGTCCTCGAAGCGGATCTCGACCGTGCTGCCCTTGAGCTTGCCGGCCTTGTTGAAGTCTCCCAGCGCGAGATTGGCCGAGTTCTTGAACAGCGTGCCGTACTGCGAGTTGTCACCCGACAGCGGCAGCTGGTAGCCGATCACGATCTTGTTCTGCGCGAAAGCGGCCGACGCCGCCAGCGCGAGGCCGGCGGCCAGCAGGGCGGGCGCCGCCGTGCGGAGGATGGATTTCATGGAAGCTCCTGGAAAGAGGAAGAACGGGAGACGAGACAGGGGAAAGCGCTGGGGCTGCGGCGCGTCATGCGGGTGCCGCTTCGGCCGGCGCAGGAAAGATCGGCTCGCCGAGGTTCAGCATCAGGCGGTTGGCCCAGGCGAAGAGCGCCACCGAATGGACCAGGTCGAGCACTTCCAGGTCGCTCAGGCCCACGGCCTTGAGCGCCTGCACATGCTCGGCGGACAGCGCGTCGGGCCGCAGCGTGAGTTCGGCCGAGAACTGGACGATGGCCTTCTCGCGCGCGCTGGTGCCGGCGGTGGCCGGGTCCTCGAAGACCTGCTCGATCACGTCACGGCGCTTGGCCAGTTGCTCGAAGCGCTGCGCATGGACCGAGGTGCAGTACACGCAGCCGTTGATGCGCGATTCCACCGTGGCGCCGAGTTCGCGCTCTGCGCGCGGCATGCCGCCGGGCGCGAACATGATCGCGTTGAAGGCGATGGAGCGCTGCAGCAGGATTTCCGGCTGGTGCGCCAGCAGCAGGAAGTAGGCCGACTGCTTGGCCGTCGGGCTCATCTCGTCGAGCGCGGCGATCTGCTCGGGCGTGGCGCTTTCGAGCTGCACGGTGTCGAGCCAGGAGGCCCAATCGAGCACCTCGTTGGTGAAGCCGTTGATCTGGATGACGCCGCTCATTTCGCGCCCTCCGCGGCGGCCATCGCCTGCAGGCCTGCCACGACGCGCACCTGATAGGAGAGAAAGGCGACGAGCTGCGCCAGCGCGACGATGGCCGGCGTGCTCAGGCCGGCGCGGACCAGCGCCTGCACCGCATCGCGGTCGCCCTCGATCGGGCGCTCGATCAGCTTGGTGGTGAAGCCGAGGATGGTTTCGATGCGCGAATCGCCGAGCGCGGCGGTGCGGCCGGCACCGACGGCGTCGATCAGCGCGGGGTCGGCCTTCTCGGCGAGCAGGCGTTCGCGGTAGTGCGCGCTCAGGCTGGTCGACTTCGACAGGCGGCAGGCGTGAAAGGCGGTGAGCAGCCGCTCGACGACCGAGATGCCTTCGACCTCGGGCGTGAACATGCCTTCGTAGCTCGCCTGCGTGGCGGCCACCACCTTGGTGCGTTGGTGGCGCACGGCGTGCGTCGTCTGCGATGCCGCGAGCGGCACGGCGTGGTCGATCACGTCGACGGGGGAAGAAATTGTCATGTGGGGTCCTGGAGGGTTGAAACGTCGAAAATGAGAAAAGCGCGCGCTCAGGCGGCCACCCACTCGTCGCCGAGGAGTTCCGGATCGTCGTAGGCCTCGAGCCGCGCGAAGTGGTGCTCGAAGTCCTCACGGTAGAACAGGCTCGCGATGCCGTTCGCCAGCCGTCGTGCGCCGTCGCTGATGGCCGGGATATCGCCGGACACGGCGCCGTGCGAGAGTACCGCCGGGTAGCAGAAGCAATGGATGCGGTCCAGGCCGGGGCAGGCGCCCGTGGTCTTCTCCTGCAGTTCGAAGATCGGCCCGAGGTCGGGCGAGTCGGCCAGTTCCGGGTCGTCCTGGCCGGGCGCGTGGGTGAAGCGGTCCTTCCAGGCACGCACGTGCGGCGCGATGGCCGCGTACTCGGGGCGCACGCTCCAGTCGATGCGAAAGCCGGTCGACACGATCAGGAAGTCGAAGACGAACTCGCCCCTGGGCGTGCTCGCGCGCAGGGCCTGGCCGTCCGGCTCGACCGACAGGATCGGGCAGCCGAAGTTGAAGCGCGCGTTCGGATGACGCGACACGCGCAGCGTGCTGCCGTGCGGCGGCGGCACGTTCGATACGTTGATGTAGTGGCGCAGGCGCCATTTCAGTTCGTCGGGCAGGTCGAAGTGCCCGTGCGTCAGGCCCGGCACGCCGGCGCCCTTGGACTTGTTGATGCGCGGCAGGTCGTCGCGGCGGATCAGCAGGTCGACGCTCTTTGCGCCCGCTTCCAGTGCCGTCGCCGCGCTGTCCATGGCCGAGGAGCCGGCGCCGATCACGCCCACGCGCAGTCCTTCGAGGCGACCGTAGTCCATCACGTCGGAGGAATGTGCCCAGCGCGTGCGGTCGAGCGCCCGCACAAAGGCCGGAATGGCAGGGCCGCCGAGCCCGTCGCGGCCGGTGGCCAGCACCACGCGGCGCGCCAGCGTGCGCGATGCGCCGCCCGGCGTCTGCAGGTCAAGCAGCACCTTGCCGTCGGCACGCGGTGCGATGGCGGTGATGGCGGTGTCGTTGCGCACGTCGACCGACATCACGCGGCGGTACCAGCGCAGGTAGTCCATCCACTGCAGGCGCGGAATCTTGTCGAGCCGGGTCCAGGCGTCGGCACCGAACTGCGCCTCGAACCAGGCACGGAAGGTCAGTGCCGGCAGGCCGAGCGCCGGACCGGTGAGTTCCTTGGGCGAGCGCAGCGTCTCCATGCGCGCGGTACTCGCCCAGGGGCCTTCGAAGTCGCGCGGCGCGCGGTCGAAGACCACCGCGTGGATGCCCTGCTGGGCCAGCGCAGCCGCCGCGGCCAGGCCGGCCTGGCCCGCGCCGATGATGGCGACGTCGAGCACGGACAGGCCATCTTCGGCCGCTTGCTGCGGCATCCAGTCGCGTGCCGGCCAGCCCAGGCATTCGAGATCCTGGGCCAGGCGCTGCTCGAGCGCGGCCAGTCCGCCGGGTGCGGCCTGGGAATGGGAAAGAGAAGGGATGGTCATTGGATAAATATCGTATCCGGGCGATCAGTCGATGCCGATGTGAGCCGCCTTGGCGAGCTCGGCCCGGTTCGGCGGGAGATCAGTGATCAGTGAGCAGGTCATTCGGTTCTCAGCAGAAAAGAAAAGCGACACCTTGCAAAGGCAATGTCTATGCCAAGTAGTAAGTTATGAGCGGATGATGGGCGATTCGCAAATATAACTTTGCGCTATATTCATATAGCCTGGAAAATTATTCCAACCAAGCCCCGAGTGCCCATTGTGCGC
>NZ_JBFUCI010000156.1:0-13174 GCF_056405335.1 Variovorax sp. P1_H12_2 | reverse complement strand
GAACTTGCCCGCGGCGTCGTGCAGGATCGGCAGCGCGAACGGCAGCTCGACGAAGCCGTTGTTGACCTTGCCGACCACATAGGCGCCCTTGTTGCGGTAGAACAGGCCCGACAGCACCTGCAGCTGGAAGTTGGCGCGCAGCTTGATCTGGTGGAAGCGCCCGAGGATCGCGGCCGCCACCCGCTCGGCATCGCGGCGGCGGTCGGCATAGCCGCCCTGCAGCGCGTAGTCCTCGAGCATCCGCTCGACCGTGTCGGCCAGCGTTTCGCGCTCCGGGTAGTAGGCGCGGTAGGTGGGCGCGTCGCGCGGCTCGATGTATTCGGTGCTGATCGCCGGCCGCACGAAGATGAAGTCGTTCTGGAAGTAGGCGCGGTGCAGGATCTTGGTGGTGACCGAGTTGAAGAAGCTCTCGGCCAGTTCCGGCTGGTGGTGGTCGACCAGGAGGCCGATGAAGTGCAGCTTGATCTGGTGCCAGACGTCCATCGGCTGCTCGCCGGCCTTGAACTCCTTCTCGAGCCGGGCCACCGCCTCGCTGACCCGCAGGTCGTAGAACTCGATGCGCTCGCGCTGCGCGCGCTGCTGGCCATGCCAGTCGGCGGTCTCGAAGCGATGCTTGGCGCGCGCCGACTCGGCCCGGAAGAGCCGGTAGTGCCGATCGAAGCCGTCGCGCATCGCACGCGCGATGTCATAGGCGAGCGGCGAATCGAGGCGCTGCGGAAACATGGTTCAGTCGGCCAGGCCGATCGCATCCGGCAGGCTGGGGGTGCTCTCCGACGGCTTGCTCCACTTGTAGCGGATTCGCTGCACCGCGGCGCGGTACTGCGTCTCGAGCGGCTTGGAGCCGTCGATGGTCATGCCCAGGTCCTGCAGCAGGCCGTCGTTGACGCCGAAGGCCCAGCCATGGATGGTCACCTCCTGGCCGCGGCTCCAGGCGTCGACCATCACCGTGCTGACGCTGACGTTGACGACCTGCTCGGCCACGTTGAGCTCGCACAGCGCATCGGCGCGCACGGCTTCGGGCAGGCTTTCGAGCATCACGCGGTGCCGGTCGCGCACGTCCTGGATGTGGCGGATCCAGTTGTCGGCGATACCGATGCGCGCGCCCTCGAGCGCCGCCTGCACGCCCGAGCAGCCGTAGTGGCCGACCACCATGATGTGCCGCACCTTGAGCCGCTCGACGGCGAACTGGATGGCCGACAGCGCGTTGAGGTCGGAGTGCACCACGATGTTGGCCACGTTGCGATGCACGAAGACCTCGCCCGGCTCGAGGCCGGTGATCTGGTTCGCGGGCACCCGGCTGTCGGAGCAGCCGATCCACATGTACTTGGGCGTCTGCTGCTTCACCAGGCTGGTGAAGAAGCCGGGGCGATCGCGCTCCATGCGTGCCGACCAGGCGCGGTTGTGGGCGAAAAGGTCCTCGAGGGGGTCRGGTGTGTTGTCCATGTGTCGTCGGTGGTGTGTGGTGGGGTGCTGGAGCGGTCGCTCAGCGCGTCTTCGGCTTCGCGGTGCGCGCCAGCGCGGCGCGCGCCTTCTTTTCCTGGGCGCGGACTTCCGCCAGGTTGGCCTGCAGCTCGACCAGCTGGCTTTCGAGCTGCTCGCGGTGCCCGCCGAGCACGCCCAGAAAGCGCTCGAGCTGCACCGCGGTGTCGCGCGGACTGTCGTACATGTCGAGTATCTCGCGGGCCTCGGTCAGCTTCAGGCCGAGCCGCTTGGCGCGCAGCGTGAGCGTGAGGCGGGCGCGGTCGCGCGAGGTGTAGATGCGCTGCAGMCCGTCGCGACGCGGCGCCAGCAATCCCATGTCCTCATAGAAGCGGATCGCCCGCGTGGTGAGGTCGAACTCCTTGGCGAGCTCGCCGATGGTGAAGGTCTGCGAAGGCATGTGGGGGCCGGAAAGCGTGTGCGACAGCAGGTTCGAGCGGCTCTGCATACAATGATGGGTCAAAGCCATGACGTTTACGTTAACGTCAATCGTACATGAACATCCTCGAACGCGAACTCCACTACCCCCTCGGCGACACCCTGCCGGCCCCCGGCGAGACCCTCGAAGTGGCGCCCGGCGTCCGCTGGATCCGCATGGCGCTGCCCTTCGCGCTCGACCACATCAACCTCTGGCTGCTGCGCGACACCCTCGACGGCGTCGAGGGCTGGACCGTGGTCGACTGCTGCATCGCGCACGATGCCGCGCGCGCGCAGTGGGAGCAGATCTTCGAGACGCAGCTGCAGGGGCTGCCGATCCTGCGCGTCATCGTGACCCACATGCACCCCGACCACATCGGCCTCGCGCACTGGCTGTGCGATCGCTGGAAGGCGCCGCTGTGGATCAGCTCGACCGACTACCACGTGGCGCGCGTGCTCACCTCCGCCGGCGACACGCTGGCCGGCGGCGACGCGGCGGCCGACTTCTTCGCCTCGCACGGGCTCACCGACGCCGAGTCGGTCGCCAAGATCCGGTCGCGCACCAGCTACTACGCCAACATGGTGCCCTCGGTGCCCGCGAACTTCGTGCGCATGATGGACGGCGACACGGTCGACATCGGCGGCCGCGGCTGGCGCTGCATCAGCGGCTACGGCCACGCGCCGGAACACATCGCGCTGTACTGCGAGGAAGTCAACGCGCTGCTGGGCGGCGACATGATGCTGCCGCGCATCTCGACCAACGTGAGCGTGCATGCCGGCGAGCCCGAGGCCAATTCGCTGCGTCTCTTCCTCGACAGCATCGAGCGCTTCAAGGCGCTGCCGGTCGACGCGCTGGGCCTGCCCTCGCACGGCAAGCCGTTCACCGGCATCCACCGCCGTGTCGAGCAGCTCAAGGAGCACCATCGCGACCGCCTGGCCGAACTGCTGGAGGCCWGCACCGCGCGGCCGCACAGCGCGGTCGAGGGCCTGCCGATCCTGTTCAAGCGCGAGCTCGACCTGCACCAGATGACCTTCGCGATGGGCGAGACCGTGGCCCACCTGCACCTGCTGTGGTTCTCGGGGCAGATACAGCGCCGGCTGGGCGAGGACGGCATCTACCGGTTCGGCGCCTTCTCGTGACGACATTGAGCCGCCTGCGCGCGGGCGAACTGGCCGGAGCGCAGCGGCTCGACCTGTCTGCCGGTCTGAGCGAGTTTCCGCGCGAGATCTTCGATCTGGCGGACTCGCTCGAGGTGCTCAATCTTTCGGGCAATGCGCTGAGCGCCCTGCCGGACGACCTGCACCGGCTGCACCGCCTGCGCGTGCTCTTTTGCTCCGACAACCAGTTCACCGAGTTGCCCGAGGCGGTCGGGCGATGCGGCCGGCTCGAGATGGTCGCCTTCAAGGCCAACCGCATCGAGCGGGTGCCCGCGTCCGCGTTGCCGCCTGCGCTGCGCTGGCTGATCCTCACGGACAACCGGATCGACGCGCTGCCGGACGCGCTCGGCCAGCGTACGCGGCTGCAGAAGCTGATGCTCGCGGGCAACCGGCTGCGGGCACTGCCGGAGTCGATGGCCGCCTGCCGCGCGCTCGAACTGCTGCGCATCTCGGCGAATCGCTTCGAGGCGCTGCCGGGCTGGCTCCTGTCGCTGCCGCGCCTGTCGTGGCTCGCCTTCGCGGGCAATCCCCTCGACGAAGCAGCCGAAGCGCAGGCGATGGATGCCCAGCCGACGCCGACCATCGACTGGCATCGGCTCTCGCTGAAGCAGCAACTCGGAGAAGGCGCCTCCGGCGTGATCCACCAGGCCGACTGGCTGCAGCCGGACGGCCGCCCTCGGCCGGTCGCGGTGAAGCTGTTCAAGGGCGCCGTGACCAGCGACGGCTGGCCGCACAGCGAGATGGCGGCCTGCATCGCGGCCGGAACGCATCCCGGCCTGATCCCGGTGCTGGGGCGGATCGAGAACCATCCGGCAGCGAGCGCCGGCCTGGTGCTCGAATTGGTCGACACGACCTTCCGCAACCTGGCCGGGCCGCCGAGCCTGCAATCCTGCACGCGCGACGTCTATGCCGACGACGCCCGCTGGCCGCCGGATACCGCGCTGCGCATGGCCCGGGGTATCGCCTCGGCCGTCGCCCGTCTGCACGCGCGCGGYATCCTCCACGGCGATCTCTACGGCCACAACATCCTCTGGAACGGCCAGGGCGACGGCCTGCTCGGCGACTTCGGAGCGGCTTCGTTCCTGCCGCGCGACGATGCCGCGCAGTCGCGGGCACTGCAGCGCATCGAGTCCCGCGCCTTTGGTTGCCTGATCGAAGAACTGCTCGATCGCTGTGCCCCGGCCGATGCGGCCACGCAGGCATTGCTGGCCGGCATCCGGTCGCGCTGTCTCGACGACGACCCCGCCGCGCGCCCGCTGTTCGCCGAGATCGCCGCCGCGCTGGCTGCGCAATGAACGCCCTGCCGCTGCCCGTGCGAGACGGCGTCGGCCCGAGCTGCGCCGCACTGCCCGTCGGCGACTGGCCCACGATCGCGGAGTTCCTGGTGCAGCGCTTCGCGGCGATTCCGCGCGCGACCTGGGAGGCCCGCATCGAGGCCGGCGACGTGGTCGACGAGCATGGCGTGCGCGTCACCCGCACGCGGCCTTACCAGCCGCGGCTGCGGGTCTACTACTACCGTGCGCTCGACTCGGAGCCCGTCGTCCCGTTCGACGAACAGGTCCTGTACCGCGACGCGCACCTGCTGGTGGTCGACAAGCCGCACTTCCTGCCGGTCACGCCGGTCGGCAAGTACGTGCAGCAGAGCCTGCTGGTGCGCCTCAAGCGCAAGCTGGGCCTCGAACACCTGGCGCCGCTGCACCGGATCGACCGCGAAACCGCGGGCATCGTGCTGTTCTCGGTGTTGCCGGCCAGCCGTGGCCCCTACAGCGCGCTGTTCGCCGATCGCGCCATCCACAAGCGCTACGAGGCGATCGTTCCCTGGCAGCCCGGCGGCGCGCTGCCGGCCACGCGCCGCAGCCGGCTCGCGCCCGACGACCATTTCATGCGCATGACCGAGGTCGCCGGCGAGCCCAACGCCGAGACGCACTTCGAGCTGCTGGAAGCGCACGACGGCTGGGCGCGGCTGGGCCTGTCGCCGGTCACCGGCCGCCGGCACCAGCTGCGGGTGCATTGCGCCGCGCTCGGCATGCCGATCCGGAACGACGCGATCTACCCGGCGCTCCTGCCCGAAGGCAGCGACGACTTCGACCGCCCGCTGCAGCTGCTGGCCCGCGAAGTCGCCTTCCTGGATCCGCTGACCGGCGCCGAACGGCGCTTTGCGAGCCTGCGCTCCCTGGCCTGGCCAATGGCCTGAGCTGGCACCAAGGTGACGCCGTCCGGCGGCCCTGCGCACTAAGCTCCGGCAAGCCGCTCGGCCGGCGAAACGCACCGCATACCCAGGAGACACACCGCATGGACACCACCCGACTCTTCTCGCTCGAAGGGCGCACCGCACTCATCACCGGCGGCTCGCGCGGCATCGGCCGCATGATCGCCGAGGGCTTTCTGGCGCAGGGCGCCCGCGTCTACATCTCGGCGCGCAAGGCCGCGGCCTGCGACCAGACCGCGAAGGAGCTTTCGGCCTTCGGCCACTGCGTCTCGCTGCCGGCCGACGTCTCCACGCTGCAGGGCGCGCAGGGGCTGGTCGACGCCTATGCGAAGCACGAAGGCGCGCTCGACATCCTGGTCAACAACGCCGGCGCAGCCTGGGGCGCCCCCTATGACGAGTTCCCCGAAAGCGGCTGGGACAAGGTGGTCGACCTGAACCTCAAGACGCCCTTCTTCCTGACCCAGGCGCTGACGCCGATGCTCCGGAAGGCGGCCACCGACCACCTGGCCAAGGTCATCAACATCGCCTCGATCGACGGCATCTCGGTCAATCCGCAGGAAACCTATTCGTACGCGGCGAGCAAGGCCGGGCTGATCCAGCTGACGCGCCGGATGGCGCTGCGGCTCGCGCAGGACCGCATCGTGGTCAGCGCGATCGCGCCGGGCGCCTTCGCGTCCGACATGAACAAGGACGCGCGCGATCACGGCGAAGAGGTGAAAGAGCGCATCCCGGCCGGCCGCATCGGCGCGCCGGAAGACATGGCAGGCGCCGCGATCTACCTGGCTTCGCGCGCTGGCGACTACGTGATGGGCTCGACGCTGGTGGTCGACGGCGGCGTGACGCACGCGAGGTAGCAGACCCCCACGCTCCCCCACTTCGTGTGGGTCGCTGCCCCCCGAGGGGGAGTCAGCAGGCCGCCCGTCTGCGCGAAGCGCGGACTTCGCCGCGCTGGCGGCCCGGCGCCGGCCTGGATGGCCCCCACGCTCCTCACTTCGTGTGTCGCTGCCCCCCGAGGGGGCCGCAGGCCGCCTTGGGGCGGCCCGGCGCCGGCCTGAGCGCATCTACCAGCGCGGCACCGGCTCGTCCTTGAGCTGCCTGCGCAACTGCTGGTAGTCGGGCAGCACGCTTTCCACGGTCTCCCAGAAGCGCGGGCTGTGGTCCATCACGCGCAGGTGGCTCAGTTCGTGGGCGACCACATAGTCGATCACCGACATCCGGAAGTGCACCAGTCGCCAGTGCAGGCGAATGGCGCCGTCGGCGCTGGCGCTGCCCCAGCGCGTGGAGGCGTTCGACAGCGACAGCTTGTGCCAGGCGACGCCCAGGCGCGGCGCGAAATGGTCGAGCCGCTCGATGAAGATGCGGCGCGCCTGGCGCATCAGCCAGGCCTGGGCGGCATCGCGGATCTGCGCTGCGCTCGCGTTCCTCGCCAGCGCCAGGCGCAGGACAGGAGCCTCGCCGCCGTGGCCGGCACCGGCGTCGAGCACCGCGCCGACGCCATCGAAGGCGTGATGCGGATCGAGCCGCACGCTCACCTGCTGGCCGAGGAAAGGAAAGACGACACCGTCCGCCCACTCGATGCGCGCCGACTCCAGCCGCGCGTGGCGCTGCTGCGTCTCGGCCAGCTTGCGCAGGATCCAGTCGCCCTTCTCCTTCACCGCGGCATCGACGTCGCGCAGCGCCACCCAGCGCGGCGCCCGCACCGACAGGCCTTCGGCCCCGACCACGAAGCCGATGGTGCGGCGCTTGCCGCGCGTGAACTCGTAGGCCACGCGGGCGTCGGCCAGCAGGATCTCGCGCGTGGCACGCGGGTGGATGAAGCTCGCCGGACTCAGCGCGTCGGCCAGCGGGATCGCCGGCACGCGCGGTCCCTCGGTCGGCGGCGGACTCGGCTCGGCCGCAGGCGCGTCGAACAGATCGAGCGTGAACTGCAACAGGCCGCGCATGGTCGGGATCTCAGGCAGCGGTGGATGCGGCGGCGGCGGCCGGCGCATAGGCCTCGGGATCGAGCCGGCGCATCTCGGCCTCGATCCACGCCTCGACCTCGCGCATCAGCTCGTCGGGCTTGCGGCCGACACTCGAAATGGCCGGCCCGATCGAGACGTCGACCACGCCCGGGCGCTTGATGAAGGCCTTGCGCGGCCAGACCTTGGCCGAAGTCACGGCGATCGGGACCACCGGCACGCCGGTCTCGCAGGCGAGCCGCGAGCCGCCGTTCTTGTAGTTGCCCTTCTGGCCGCGCGGGATGCGCGTGCCTTCGGGAAACATGATGATCCAGATGCCCTGTTCGAGCAGCTTGCGGCCCTGCGCCACGACCTTGTTGAAGGCCTGCGTCTTCTGGCTGCGATCGATGTGGATCATGTCGAGGCGGGCCATGGCCCAGCCGAAGAACGGCACGTAGATCAGTTCCTTCTTGAACACGTAGGCCAGCGGATGCGGCATCAGCGTGGGCATCAGGAAGGTCTCGTAAGTCGACTGGTGCTTCACCAGCAGCACGCAACCCGCGAGCTTGTCGGTCGGCAGGTTCTCCATGCCGGAGACGCGGGTGCGGATGCCGAGCAGCACCCGTGCGCCGCCGATGGCCCAACCGAGCCAGGTCGCGGCCATCCAGTACAGCGGGATGCCGCGCTTCCAGAGCGAGCTGACGCACATGATGATCCCCCACGGGATCACGGTGACGAGCATCCACAGCGCGTGGATGACGGAACGGACGAAATCCATCAGACAGCTACTTTCAGCGTGGCGCGCTCTTCACGCTCCAGCAGGAAATCGACAAAGGCCGCGAGGTCCTCGTGGACCTGGGTGTTCGGCGGGTACTCGGGGGGCAGCGGCACGCCGCGCAGAGCCTGGCCCATGCCGGTCAGCAGCAGGTGCGGCTCGCAGCCCGCGGCCGCGCCGGCCTGCAGGTCGCGCAGGCTGTCGCCCGCGGTCGGCACGTGGGACAGATCGACGCCGTAGCGCTCGCCGATCTGCAGGAACAGGCCGGGCTTGGGCTTGCGGCAGTCGCAGCCCTCGTCGGGGCTGTGCGGGCAATAGAACACGGCATCCACCCGGCCACCCACGGCCGCCAGCATCTTGTGCATCTTGGCGTGCATCGCATTGAGCGAGACGACATCGAACAGCCCGCGCCCGAGGCCCGACTGGTTCGAGGCGATGACCACGTGCCAGCCCGCATGGTTGAGCCGCGCCACGGCCTCCAGCGCGCCCGGCAGCGGCGTCCACTCGATGTCGCTCTTGACGAAGTCCTCGCGGTGCGCGTTGAGCGTGCCGTTGCGGTCGAGGATGACGAGTTTCATGGTGTCTCTTTTCAGGCGGCCAGCCGTTCGAGCTGCGCCACCCGGTTCATCGCGGCGTGCAGCAGCATCAGCAGCCCGAGGCGGTTGAGACGCAGGTCGGCCTGCTCGGCATTGACCATCACGCCGTCGAAGAAGGCATCGACCGGCTCGCGCAGCGCGGCCAGCGTCTGCAGCGAGGCGGTGTAGTCGCCCTTGTCGAACTGCGCGTCCGCGACCGGCACCACCTGCCGCATCGCGGCATGCAGCGCCTTCTCGGCCGGCTCCTGCAGCAGCAGCTCGCTGACGTGCGCATCGGCCTCGGGCGATTTCTTGAGGATGTTGCCGATGCGCTTGTTGGCCGCGGCCAGCGCGGGCGCCTCGGGCAGCGCGGCGAAGGTGCGGACAGCGTCGAGACGCCTCGGGATCGTCGCCCACGCCCCCAGCTTGCGCACATAGACGGCCGCGTCGATCTCGACCGCCGAATAGCCTTCGTCCTTGAAGTAGCTCTTGAGACGCTCGATGAGGAACTCATCGAGTTCGACACTCCGGTCCTCCAGAAGGCCCGGCGCAAAGACACCGAACGCCTGTCGCGTGAGCTCATGGAACTGCAGCGGCAACGAACGCTCGATGAGCATGCGCACCACACCCAGGGCATGACGCCGCAGCGCGAACGGGTCACGATCGCCCGTGGGCAGGTTTCCAATGCCAAACATGCCGACCAGCGTTTCGAGCTTGTCGGCAAGCGCAACGGCGACGCCCACCATGTCGCGCGGCAAAGCGTCCCCGGCGAAACGAGGCTTGTAATGGTCCTCGATGGCATCGGCAACCGTCGCATCGAGCCCGTCGTGCAGCGCGTAGTAGCGGCCCATCGTGCCTTGCAGCTCGGGGAATTCGCCAACCATGTCCGTCACGAGGTCGGCCTTGGCGAGTTGTGCCGCCTGCACAGCATGCGCGGCCAGCTTGGTGTCGCCGGACGCAGCGCCCAACTGCTCGCCGATGAGGTGGGCGATCTGCATCACCCGCCGCACCCGCTCGCCCTGGGTGCCGAGCTTGTTGTGATAGACCACCTTGGCCAGCGCCTCGACCCGCGAGGCCAGCGACTTCTTGCGGTCCTGGTCGAAGAAGAACTTGGCGTCGGCCAGCCGCGGGCGCACCACGCGCTCGTTGCCGCCGACGACCGCGCTGGCGTCGTCGGGGCGGATGTTGCTGACCACCAGGAACTTGTTGGTGAGCTTGCCCGCCGCGTCGAGCAGCGGGAAGTACTTCTGGTTGGCCTTCATCGTGAGGATCAGGCATTCCTGGGGCACGTCGAGGAACTCGCGCTCGAACTCGCACACCAGCACGTTGGGCCGCTCGACCAGGGCCGTGACCTCGTCCAGCAGTGCGTCGTCATGGATCGCCTGCGTGCCGCCACCGACCTTCACGGCCGCTTCGGCGAGCTGCCGCGCGATCTCGTGGCGGCGGGCCTCGAAGCCGGGGATGACGGCGCCCTGTTCGCTCATCTGGCCGGCATAGCTGTTGGCGTCGCGCAGTTCGATCGGATCGACCGCGGCCTCGAAACGGTGGCCATGCGTCTGCCGACCGGCCGTGAGTCCGAGCGCTCCGACCGGCACGATCGCGTCGCCGTGCAGCGCCACCAGGCCATGGGCCGGCCGCACGAAGCTCACGCTGCTCCAGCCCGGCAGCTCGCAATTCGTCTCGAGCTGGTAGCTCATGACCTTGGGGATCGGCAGCTTCGCGATCGCCTCGGCCAGCGCCTTCTGCAGGCCTTCGGCCAGCGTTGCGCCCTTGGCGATGCTCTGGAAGAACAGCGCCTCGGCCTTGCCGTCCATCGCGCGCTGCAGCCCCGGCACCGCGCTGGCATCGGCGCCCAGCGCCGCCAGCCGCTTGAGCAACGCGGGCGTGGCCTGGCCCGCGCCATCGAGGCCCACCGTCACGGGCATGAGCTTCTGCGACACCGCCTTGTCGGCGGCCTGCGCCAGCACGTCGGTCAGGTGGGCGGCCAGCCGCCGCGGCGAGGCATAGGCCGTGAGCACCGAGCCGGCATCCGCCAGGCCCAGGGCGACCAGTTGGTCGCGCAGTTGCGAGGCAAAGGCGTCGCCGAGCTTCTTCAGCGCCTTCGGCGGCAGTTCCTCGACGAACAGTTCGACGAGCAGGTTGTTCTTGGTGGTCATATCGCTCAGGCCGCCTTCTTCGTCATCTGTGCGACCCACTCGCGCGGCGCCATAGGGAATCCGAGCCGCTCGCGGCTCTCGTAGTAGCTTTGCGCGACGCTGCGCGCGAGATTGCGGATGCGGCCGATGTAGGCCGCGCGCTCGGTCACGCTGATCGCGCCGCGCGCGTCCAGCAGGTTGAAGCTGTGGGCCGCCTTGAGCACCTGCTCGTAGGCCGGCAGCGCGAGTTGCGCCTCCATCAGCACCTTGGCCTGCTTTTCATGCGCGGCGAAGGCCGTGAACAGGAACTCGGCGTCGCTGTGCTCGAAGTTGTAGGTCGACTGCTCGACCTCGTTCTGCTTGAAGACGTCGCCGTAGCTCAGGCCCTCGGTCCACTTCAGGTTGTAGACGTTGTCCACGCCCTGCAGGTACATCGCCAGGCGCTCCAGCCCGTAGGTGATCTCGCCGGTGATCGGGCGGCAGTCGATGCCGCCGACCTGCTGGAAGTAGGTGAACTGCGTCACCTCCATCCCGTTGAGCCAGACCTCCCAGCCCAGGCCCCAGGCGCCGAGCGTGGGGTTCTCCCAGTCGTCCTCGACGAAGCGGATGTCGTTCTTCCTAAGGTCGAAGCCGAGCGCCTCGAGCGAGCCCAGGTAGAGCTCCAGGATGTTGCTCGGTGCCGGCTTCAGCACCACCTGGTACTGGTAGTAGTGCTGCAGCCGGTTCGGGTTCTCGCCATAGCGGCCGTCCTTGGGACGGCGGCTCGGCTGCACGTAGGCGGCCTTCCAGGGCTCGGGGCCGAGCGCGCGCAGGAAAGTGGCGGTGTGCGAGGTGCCGGCGCCGACCTCCATGTCGTAGGGCTGCAGGAGCGCGCAGCCCTGGGCATCCCAGTAGGCTTGGAGCTTGAGAATGATTTGTTGGAAAGTCAGCATGTTGAGCCTGGTGGCCGCAAGGAAGCGAAACGCCCCCGACGCGGCGAACCGGCCATTTTAAGAGCCAGAACCGCACCCCACGAGCCGCCCCGCGCCAGCCGGGGCGCGTTCCGGAAATACCGCGGATCCGGCTCAGCCGGTCCGCCGGTATTGCCCCCCGGCAGGGGGGTGGGCGGCTACACGCAGTGAGCCAACCTGGGGGGCGAGTCAATACTCCCAGAAAATCCGCTGCAGTTCCTTCGTATCCTTGGTCTTGGTGAGGGCCACCATCGCCAGGATCCGCGCCTTCTGCGGCCGCAGGTCGTGCGCCACCACCCAGTCGTACTTGTCGTCCGGCTGCTCGGCATTGCGGATCACGAAGCCGTCCGGCACCCGCGAGCTGCGGATCACCAGGACGCCATCGGCGCGCAACTTCTGCAGGACCGGCACGATGCGATCAGCCACCGAGCCGTTGCCGGTGCCGGCATGAACGAGCGCCTTGATGCCGCTCTTGGCCAGCGCGTCGATGGCCGTCGGCGGCACGCTCTGGTAGCCATAGGCGATCTCGACCGGCGGCAATGCATCGATCTTGTCGATGTCGAACTCCGACTGCATCGTGTGGCGCTTGGCCGGGAGGCGGAACCAGTAGTTGCGGCCCTCGACGATCATCCCGAGCGGTCCCCATTGGCTCTTGAATGCCTCGGTCTTGACGTTGACCGTCTTGTTGACGTCACGCCCGGTATGGATCTCGTCGTTCATCGTCACGAGCACGCCCTTGCCGGCGGCATCCCTGCTGGCCGCCACGTTGACCGCGTCGTACAGGTTCAGCGCGCCGTCGGCCGACAGCGCGGTGCCCGGGCGCATCGAGCCGACCACGATGATCGGCTTGGGGGTGTGCACCGTGAGCGTCAGGAAGTAGGCGGTTTCCTCGATCGTGTCGGTCCCGTGCGTGATCACGATGCCGTCGACATCGGCCTGCTTCGAGAGCGCCGAGACGCGCTTGGCGAGGACCAGCAGGTTGTCGTTGGTCAGGCTTTCGGAAGCGACCTGGAACACCTGCTCGCCACGGACGTTGGCCACCTTCGACAGTTCGGGCAGCCCCGCGATCAGCTTGTCGACCGGCACCTTGGCCGCCGAATAAGTGGCGCTGTTGGCGGCCGTGGCGCCGGCGCCGGCGATGGTGCCGCCGGTCGCGAGGATCACCACGTTGGGCAGGCCCTGGGCATGCGCGAGGGCGCCGGCGACGAGCAGCGCGGCGGCGGCCGCGAAGGCTCGGGTTCGAGAGGCGAGGGTCATGGCAGCTCCTTCGAATGTGGACGAGACGAAAGGAACGTTAGCGGAAAGCACACCGGCGCGGCAAGCGCCGCGCGAGCCACCCTCGCGGGCCGGCCAGGAAGGCCTGCGCTCAGGCGATGTAGAGCCGGTCGGAATCCAGACGCCGCAGTGCCGACAGTTCGCGCACGCTCGGTGCCTCGGTGGTCGCGATGTGCTTGTCGTGCAGCAGCGTGAAGCCGGTGTTGTCCTGCACCTGCTCCAGGGTGACGCCCGGGTGCAGCGCGACGATCTTCATGTGCC
>NZ_JBFUCI010000155.1:0-13182 GCF_056405335.1 Variovorax sp. P1_H12_2 | reverse complement strand
ATGGGCGAAGCCGAGCCGCCGCGCGTGACCGCGCCAAAGGTGTCGAGCACCGATCGTTCGGCGGCGCGCAAGACCCGCAAATCGGAAGCCGCTGCGGCCAACAAGGCAGGCGAAATCAAGTCGAAAGGCGAAACGAGCTACTGAACGGGCGCGGTGGCCTGATGGCTGGCCCGAAGTGGCTGCGCCTCGTCCTCCCGACCCCGCGCTCGCCGGCCGAAGAGATGCGTCAGCGCGTGCGCGCGGCGCCGAGGCCCGCGGAGATGCTGCAGTGCAAGCGCTGCGCTGGGTGCGAACTGCGACCTGGTCGCTGAGCCACCTCGAGGGTCAGGCAGCGCTCGGCTCTGCCACGCCGCGTATACGACTCGGGGGGAAGGACAGGCCCCGCCGGCGTCCGCGGCCGTTCCCCTGTCCAAGCTTCTGCCGCGGTTGGCTCGCTGGCGCGCACGGTCGCGCGTCTACCGCTGATAGGGAAGTTGACTCTTCTCGAACGCGATGTCAGATCGCGCACTGGCGCATTGCCCGTCGAGCGATGGCCAGGCGACCTGGGCCGGATCGAGCAGGCGGCTGCGCGGATCCGCACCCCATTGAGCTATGCCGGCGAAGCCAATATGCTGCGCGAGCACATGGGGCCTGCCCCATGACCGGTTTGAGGCCCAAAGCGGTCTCCGGCCGGCCAACATCGAGATGCGCTCTGGTGTGCCGAATCGCACATACATCCCAGCGCGCCCACGCAAAAATGGCAACTGAAGCGACCTGCCGTGAGGCAGATGAGGATGCACCGCTTTTCAGGAGACGTTCCATGAAATCCATCCATCATGAACCCCCGCGGACCGACGCTGTCGAGCGGGCGGGAGCCAGCGCCACCACGCGGTCTCTGCGAAAAGCGCTGATGGTTCTGGTCGTCGCCATCGCAGCTCTCGCGAGCGCGATCGTCCTTGTGCTGATTCCGCAACCGATTCCCTATCCGTGGCAGGCGCCGCTCGCCTGCAGCGGGACCGAGTCGCACGACTCACCCGAGGTCGCGATGGTGCGGCACATGAGCCGCGTTTCGAGGAGCACCGATGACCTGCCCAATTCCCAGTGTGCGTGAGGCAGGCACCGGACCCGGTGTCGTGTGCGTCCACTCGAACGCAAGTACGTCGTCGCAGTGGCGCGTATTGATGGATTGTCTGTCCCCGGACTTCCACGTCTTCGCACCGGACTCGCTTGGCGCGGGACAAGGCCCGGCGTGGCCACGAGATCGCATCGTGACGCTGAGCGACGAGGTGGCCTTGCTGGAACCGGTCTTCGAGGCGGCTGGATCGCCGTTCTCTCTTGTCGGCCACTCGTACGGCGCCGCGGTGGTATTGATGGCTGCTCTGGCCCGTCCGAGCCGCGTTCGAGCGGTCGCGATCTATGAGCCGACCCTCTTCGCGCTGCTCGACGAGGAACATCCCGGGCACGAAGCCGCGAGCGGCATACGTTCTGCAGTGGCTGACGCGGTCCGCGCAAACGAGGCGCACGACCACGCGGGAGCGGCCCAGGTCTTCATCGACTACTGGATGGGCCCGGGGACCTGGAGCCGCATACCCGCCGCTCGCCAAGCGCCGGTCGCAGCATCCATGGTCAACGTCGCAGGCTGGGCTCACGCTCTGTTTTCGGAGCCCACGCCATTGCGGGCGTTTCGCGCGTTGAAGGTTCCAGTCCTGTACATGGTGGGGGGGAAGTCGCCCGCTTCGTCGCGGGGGGTGGCCCGACTTCTGACGAACGCGCTTCCCGATGTCAAGGTGCTTGAGTTTGACGATCTGGGTCACATGGGCCCCGTGACACATCCGAAAGCGGTCAACGACGCCGTGGCGAACTTTCTCTCTCGCAACGCGTTGGTGCACAGCTCCCATTGTTGATGTCAGCCAGAGTTTCGAAGGCAGGCCAGCCCCTCACCATGCGCGCAGTCTCCGCAGGTAGCAGCGTGGGCGGCTGCGCCGGCGTAGGCGCGACGGTCTTGCCTGGAAACAGCAGGCCCCAGGGGGGCCGTGGCGCTCGCGGTGTTGTCGTCTCGGCTTCGCCTATCGCAAGACAGGGCTGCCTTCGGGGTCTTGTTGTTGCTGTGGCTGACCTGCGTGGACGCGTGGTTGAATGTGACGACGCAAATCCTTGGAGCGAGCCGTGGCGACAACAGATCCCGACAACATGCTCTTCTTCATCCCGGACATCAGCGGTTTCACGAAGTTCGTGACCGAGACCGAGGTGAGCC
This sequence comes from Variovorax sp. P1_H12_2, assembly GCF_056405335.1. NCBI lineage: Bacteria > Pseudomonadati > Pseudomonadota > Betaproteobacteria > Burkholderiales > Comamonadaceae > Variovorax > Variovorax sp. P1_H12_2. The sequence goes on along the minus strand of NZ_JBFUCI010000155.1, from coordinate 10,949 downwards.
ATAGCCAGCACATCATCCAGGAGTTGCTGGAGTTGATCGTGGACGCCAACCAACTCGGGCTGGAGGTTTCCGAGTTCGAAGGCGATGCGGTGCTGTTCGTTCGTCCCGGCGCGCCGCCGTCGCTGGACGAGCTTCTGGCGCAGGCACGGAAGATGTTCGTGGACTTCCATTCGCACATCAAGCGGATCGAGATCCTGCGCACCTGCTCATGCGGCGCCTGTTCCAGCGTCCATTGCCTGTCGCTCAAGTTCGTCGCGCATTTCGGGCCGGCCAGGACCATGCAGGTCAAGGGACATTCGAAATTCATCGGCAAGAGCATCATCGTCGCGCACCGGCTGTTGAAGAATCAGGTGCCAGAGCACGAGTACCTGCTGGTGAGCGAGGAGACGCTGAACCAGCTGGCCGACGGCACCGCGACGGCCTCGTCGTTCGAGTGCGGCCACTGCAGCTACGACGAGATCGGGGACGTGGCGTATCGGCACCGTTCGATGGCGCCGTACCTGGCCGAGGCGAAGGCGACGGTCACCGGATCCCTCACATGAAAAGCGCTTCGCCGCGCGTGTCGTCGGGAGCGACAGACAGGGGAGGGCCTGAACCGTTTCTTCATTCCCCCATCGACGTGAAGTTTCAAGCCAGAGTCATTCCATCCGGCAACGCAACCGCCGTTGTAGTTCCCGCACCTGTCATGGAGGCGCTCGGTTCTGACGCTCGACCGCTCGTCGCAGTCTCTATCAACGGTCACGCCTGGCGAAGCAGGATTGCCTTGATGCGCGGGCAGTGCTTGATTGGTATCAGCGCAGCCAATAGAACCGCAAGCGGGATAGCCGAAGGTGATCTGATCCAAGTTTTTCTTGAACTCGACACTGAGCCAAGAGTAGTGTCTGAGCCGGCAGATCTCGCGGCGGCGCTGAACAAGACATCGGAAGCGAGATCGGCCTTTGATCGCTTGCCATTCGGTCTCAAACGCAAGTACGTTGCGGCGATCGAAGAGGCCAAATCTCCAGAAACCCGGCAACGCAGAGTTAGCAAGCTCGTCGCTGATTTACGGCAACGTGCGGCCTAGCCGCTTGCTTCAAACGGACCCGCCTATGGCGGTCCGATTCAGCCGACCGAGCCATGCGGGTCTACGGCAGGGAAAGACTGATTGCCGACATTCGTTCGTACAGGGCGACCGGCAAGGATGGGCCCGAAGCGGGCCTAGCCACACCGTCGAAGCCGACGTTCAAGTTGGGTGAATCGCGGTGTTTATGTCCCGCAGGCTCTTGCACGGAAGTACCGCTGGAATGACCTCTCACCACTTCTCAAATCTGGTGTTGCCCTCTGGTGCCACATGCATCGAAGCTGGCGACTAGAGCCCGGGCATGKTCAGCGTCGCCCGCATTAGTTATCGCCGCCGTTAATTCCAAAAATGAGGTCTGAGAAATCATCGGCCAACACAATCCAGCATGATGCGGCTTTCGATTTTTCGATTTGCAGCGCAAACGCGATGAAGACGCTATAGCCGGCGCGTGGCGCGAAACGCGCGGGCATAGAGGCCATCACCGTCCAGGATCGAGCGCCCTCCAATGTCGCTCATGGTCGGGCCGTCTGCCCGCTTTCGACTGGAAATGAAGCGGTGATGGCCCGTGGTATCGCGCCCGACATAGATTCCGACATGATCGATCTGCGGGCCGTCATCCCGATCCGCATCGAAGAACACGAGGTCGCCTGCGGCGAGGCTGGAGAAATCCGTGACCTGGCGCGTCGAGGGCGGCACGACGAGCACGCCGGGCGCGTGGCTTGCCATTTCATGGGCCCGTCGCGGAATCGCAGCTTTGTCTTCCCGGGGGGCACGACAGAGCGCGATGCATCCCGGATCCGCCCCCGACAGGTTGCGGCGGTAGCCGAAGACCATGCGGACGTAGCCCGAGCAGTCCAGGCAGCGGAACTGGCGGCTTTCGGGCTGATCCGTGGCTTCATTGGCGTAGGGCCACGCGAGCCCGAGGTAGTCGTTGAAGTCGGAGCCTTCTTCGCGCGTGTCCCCGGCCAACGGGCCGTAACTGGTATCGCCCGCGATCTGGAGTTGCGGATCGTGCTCGGCGTGGATGGGATCGCTGCCGCTGATGTACTGCATGGCGATGGCCAGCAGGTCGGGCTCCCTGCGCGCGTTGGCGGCGAGCGCATTCGCCAGCCAGCCAGGATCGAATCGGTCTTCGCGAAACGGCTGCGGGTAGGTGCGTGCCCAGCAGCCGTGGCAGACGCTGTGCGGCTCCTCCCTGAATGTGCGGAAGGGTCCTCGCAGAATCACCGTGTGCGCGCCGACGGTGAATGACGCGAGCCAGGCGGCGTTGCAGGGGTCGAACATCGCCACCTGCTGCGTCTTGCCGCCATGGGGTCGGATCCTGATCTTGTAGGTCGAGTTCAGCATCGCTCTGTGTCCTTGATCAACATGCGATGCAGGCGTTCCGATCGCGAACATCGCCCCGTTCGGAAGAGGCCTGCACGCACAATCAGCCGACTATTCAGGAGGCCAAATGTCGCTTTCGGTGAACGTCAGAGTGCCGACCACAGTGGGAAGCACCGGCTTCTTGGGCGAGTAGGACGAGGTTCCGCGAAAGTACCTCCATCTGTATGTGGAGGGGCCCAGGTTGTACCAGCGCATTCTTGCGTTCGGGAACGATCCGCTCTGATCAGGTTGCGCCGGGATGCCAATGTCACGCATCGGCGTGAGCCTAAAGCTCAAAGGCGCGTCGACGTCCGCTGTCGCAGGTTCAATTCTGAGGTCGGCCTGGACGAAGAGATGGCGTTTGGTCATGCGGATCAAGCCCAGGTCGACGAGGACATTTGGCGTGTCGATCCTGAGCGTGAGGCCCTCGGGTGGAATGGAACGGCCCGGCCCTACATCGGCCGCGCCACCATCCGTCGAGCCGGGGACCTTCTGCGCTGAGACGCTTCCAGCGTAGTAACTCGACTGGTACCGGCCGCTCTGCCCCGTGGGCGTCAGGGGACGGCGCCAGCTTTCCGTGGTTGCCGAACCCGACCAGCTGATGTTGATGGCCGTCGGTCCGATCGACCAGCGTCCGACGCCTTTTTCGTTGCTGCGCGAATCACGCCACGCAAGCCTTCCACCGGGCGAGAACTCGTACTCCCAGACCCAGTCCTTTACCCTGACGATCCACTTGCCGAGAATCGCCTGTGGGTCGTCCTCCATCTCCGATTCGCCGGCGATGCCGGACTCATCGGCCTCTTCGAACTCTCTTTCGCGCGTTTTGGAGAGCGACGTGGAGTAGGAAAGGTCCGAGCGCGGCATCAACCCATCGAGCTCCCGTCCGCGCGGATGCTGCCCGGTAACAAACCAGCGCTTGCGCTCCCGCACCTTGTCGGCCCAGCGCTGCGCGGAGGTCGTGGCGAGCACGTCGGCGATCGCGAGCAGCACTTCGCTCTCTGGCACGCGAGCGGTGCCGAACCGCGTGGCGAGCGCCATCAACGCCTGTTCGATCAGGACTCGGCGCTTCTGCACGCCGCTGAACTTCTTCTTCAACCACCCCTTCCCGTGGCTGGCCACCGCATCGAACATGAAGCAGAACGCCTGTTCGCTGGTGAGGCGGAACTGGCGGCAATAGTCCCCCGCGCACGCCAGCAGGTTGCGCACGTAGCGCACCTGGATCTGCTGGAACGCAGTGTCTTCCGACAGTCGCTTGAAGTAGCCGACCCAGGGCTGGCGCACAGTCCAGATGCGCTTGCCGCGCGCGCCGGTCGAGACGCTGTTCATCTGCTCGATGGCGAAACGGTGTTGCTCCTTTTCAGCTTGCTTGTCCTTGCCTGCGATCAGCTGCAGGAATTGCGACGCATCCGGGCCGAACACCCACACCCAGCGCGCCGGATGCTCCTTCGCGAAGTCCCGCAGCAACGGCTGCAGGCTGCCGGTGCCGATGGTCCAGTTGACCAGCCCGAACGATAGGCCTTGTCCGTCGAAGTTTCCGCTGAGGCCGTAGAAGCCGCCGCGCTTGCCCGTTTCGAACAGGCTGGTGATCTCCACGGCCTTTTGCTCGGCCGGCGTGAGGCCGCTACCGGCGAGGCCAGCTTCGCTTTCCTGGTCGAGTGCGAAAGAGAGGTCGTGCTCCCTGTCCTCGAACGAACCCTCCTGCCATGCCTCCTCTTCACTGGATTCCGCACCCCATTCGGAGTCGCGCTCGTCGCCGAACGCGTCGAATCGATCGGGTGCCTCAAGTTCCTCCTCGTTCGCGGCCTGTTCGCTCCATTCGTCGCCGCTGGCCTTGTCTTCCGACGCCGACGCTTCGGCTTCGGTGGCGAGCCCGGCATCGTCCTCGCCTTCCTCGAACTCCTCGTACGCATCCAGCTGCGCCTCGGCTTCGTCTTCGCCGGAGGTCGCCAACGCCGGCAGTGCTGCGAGCAGGCGCGGCAGGTACGCCGTGGGAATGCCGCAATGCGAGACCTTGCCCGCCGCGACCGGCATCACCGTCAGCCGGCCGTCGCTTGCGGCTGCCAGCTTGATGAACTCCTTGCCGCGCACGCCGGTCGCCAACTCGCGCACGATCGATCCCTGGGTCCGGTAGGTGCCCTGGCGAAAGACGACCGTGGCCTGCAGATCCTCGCGCGAGCGCAGCCACGCCCGCCAGTCGGCGATCGGCGCGGAGTAGGTCGTGTCCAGCGCCCACACGTGCGTCGGACTGGCCAACGCGCCGGTGCGCATCTGCGGCGAGGCATGCTCGTGTGCCAGTGCGTCGAAGAAGCCGTATGCGCGCGAATGGCCCGCCAGAACCAGGCGCTGCACCTCGGGTGCCGCGGCGCTGCCGGCGATCGTGCGCACTTGCTCGAGGGCTTCGGCCGCCACCTGGTTGAAGTTCGCGGGCTGCGCCAGCCGGTGCCACTTTCGGCCGAACGCCATGCGGTTCGCATCGAGTCGTTCCCAGTCCATGAACGGGACGACCAGCACGATCGGGCGCCCGGTCGCTTCGACCAGCTCTGCAAGCTTGAACGGCTGCTCGGTGATGAACGTTGCGGGCCGGTTCTTCAAGACCGGCTTGCACAGGTCCAGGCCATGGCAGAACACCACCATCTCGACCCGACGCGCATGGCGTGCGGCCTGTGTTACATACACGGCAACCTTCACGGCCAGTGCCTTCGCGGTAAATGTGCGCAGGTAGGGCGACAGTGCCGCGCCTTCCTCCTCGTACTGCGCTTCGGCGTAGAGCGATCCCTCGTCGGCCTGCTCCCAGGAAGCCATCGATCCACCGGGCTGGGCTTCCTCTTCGAGCTCGCCGCGCGTCGCGCCTTCGAAACGCGCCTTGAGTCCCGGCGGGTTGTATTCCCAGTGCCAGGGCTCGTTGCGATAGGGGTACCAGCCGAACTCGCGCGCGCGCAGCGCCATCCACTTGTAGGCCGGCGAGCGGTACATGCGCACCAGGTTGCCCATCTTCGCCTCTGTGCCGGCCTTCGCCGCGGTGGCGCGATCGACGCGGGTGTTGATCTCCATCACCGGCAGGCCCGGCACGCCCATTCGCAGGTCGATCGCCAGCCCGTACATGTGCGCCGAGGCCTTGCGTGCGACCGCGGCGGGGTTGGGCTGGTTGGCGCTCGCCGCCGCCTGTCGTGCACGGCTGCGCCACGACGACAGGATGACGAGGTCGACGCCGTCCGCCTTCGCAGCCGCGTGCATGCGGACGAACGCATCGCGCGCTTCGGCGTACAGCCGTTGCGACGGCTGGCCCGGCACCTTCGCCGCGGGGCGATCGCGGAACCGGATCGAGGTCGGCACACGGCGTTCCGGCGTGACCCCGCCCATGGCATCGAACAGCGAGCGGGCGAGCGCCCAATGGCGCTTGATCTCCATCGTCGCCGACTGCCCCTTGGGCACGTTGAGGGGAAACTCGACGTCCGACCAGTCCTGCCGGAGGAAGCGCGCCCGTACCGTCCCGTCCGGCAGACGCTCGATCGCTGAGCGGTCGAGCGCGAGGATCCACGCCCGTTGTTGCGGGGACAGTGGCGCGGGCACTTGCACGGCGCTGCCAGCGGCCTCATCTTCGGGCTCGAAGTACTCCTGCTGCGTGGCCTCGGGCTCCATGTATTCATGGAACTCCGATTCCCTCGACGCGCACGCCTCGCATCTTTCGTGGGCTTCATGCGCTTCACGCGCCGGGCCGACAGGAAGCTGGCACTGGCGCGACGTGAAGCGCCCTTCGGTGGTGTACTCGCCGCACCTCTTGGCTGCATCCCAGGCGGCGCACGGCGCTGAATTTCGCAAGTCCAGCACCTGGTAGCGCTTCTGGGCGCGCGCGCTCGGGTAGCCCCGCGTATGGAAGCCGCTTGCGTCCACCGACATTCTTTCGGCGCCTGCCACCGATCGCGCGGTGGACAGCCGGGGCGCATCCCGGTCGTATTCGAGCAGCCCGAAACGGTGTCCCTCAAGCGTCTGGAGGGCGCTCGCCTGCGACGAGTCCCAGAAAAGGAAGGTGTCTTCGCGATACCCGATGATCAGCAGCCAGTGCTCGGGACATTGGCGCCACGCCTCGTCCTTCGCGATGCGGGCGCATCCCACTTCCGGCTTGTCGGCGCAGATGCCGCTCAGAACACCTGCCGCGACGGTGCAGCCCTGGTCGAGCGCCCGCTTGATGCGATCCACCGCATTCCGGAGCTGCTCCTTCGCATACCTGATGACCAGGTGCGGACCGGGGACGTCGCCGCAGTGCGCGCAGCGGGACTTGTGGGGTTCCGACCGGCACATCGACCAGTACGAGCCGCTCCATTGGCAGCACTTGCGAGTGGCCGAAAGCGGAGGCTGCTCTTCCCGCGCCGTGACGAGCTGTGCGCCGTAGAAGTTGAAGGACGCACACTTGGCTTTCGGGGGCGTCGCGGCCTCGAGCAGGCGGCTGGCGGTCTGGACCGCCCTGCAGCAGTTCGTTGCGTTGATGTCCGCGGGCACGATCCTGCTGAAGCGGAGCATCAAGGGAAAGGTCCATTCGACGGACGCCGGGTTCGCGTCTTCAGCCGCGAAGGCGAGACGGGGCGCCGGCGCCGCGTCGGCCGGGCGCAGCGCGATGTCGACACGGCGATTTCGGGCTCGCTCCGCTTCGGTCCTGGGTTGGGGCACTTGCAGCTGCCGGGCGCCTGCACCAACGACGCGCCAGTGCAGGCGGGTGGAGACCGGCGGCGACGGGGGGTCGGCAGGCAGATGTGCCGCGCTCTGCCGGTCGATCGCTTCGGCGAGCGTCGCACGCATCCCCAGCGCGCGTTCCCGGCTTATCGTTGTTTCGAAGTCGGCTCCCCGCGCGACGTCCCTGTCCGCATGTCCGACCAGTTCGATCGAACGCACCGGTGTACGGCCCGGACCGAAGCTCCAGAGGACGTAGGCCGCAAGGGCGGAAATCTTCGCGCGCTCCGAAGGTGCAAGCGACGCGGCCTCGCTGCGGTAGCGGCCGAACCCGCCGATGGTCGCGCTCTTCAGCGCAGGCGGATCGGTCGGACGCGCGCCCGGCTCGAATTCGTCCTGCTGCGCATAGTCCTCGAAGGACTCCGCGGCATCGCGTTCCTCGTCGTCGAGGTATTGCACTTCGCCTGAGCTTCCGTCGCTCTGCCATTCGCCGGCGTGCTCGTGTTCGCGTTCACGTTCGCGTTCGAGCTCGTCTTCATCCAGTTCCTCGCCGTCCAGGACGAGGTCTTCGGCGAGCGTCTGCGGGGAGTCGCTCTCCGATTCCATGTCGAGCCAGGCCAGGTTTTCTTCTCCGGCGTTCGTGGGCTCCGGACCTTCGTCCCAGGTCCCGCCRGTCGCTGGTGCTTCTGCATAGGGCGACTCGCCCGACGCGTTCCATGCCGGCCCGGCTTCGTAGCGATCCGTCGCGTCAGCGCCTTCGGCGAAGGGGGCCTCCAGTCCGATCTGGTCGAACGCGCCCGGCGGGCTTGTTGCGGACATGGTCTTTCCTCCGGCGGAGTCGCTGCGTCACTGCACACTGACCAGCCGCGGGCGGTTCGTCTCGACGGGCTTGGCGCGCGCCTTGAGGTCCTTGCCTGTCGCGGCCGCCCATTCCGTGATGACCCGTCGCGCGGCCTCCGCCACGGGCCCGGGCATGTAGAGGAGGGTCACGGTAGCGGGATCGATCACCGCCGACTCGATGGTCCGCAGAAGGATCGACAGGTCCTCGCTCATGGAGAAGAGCGCGGCCGACTTGCTGTGTGCGGGCAAGCCCACCCGGTCGCCGATCAGCTTCAGGCGATTCGCCGCCGATGTGGAATCCGCCTTCAGATCCTTGATGACCGCGGTCTCCGTGTCCAGCGTGAGCTCGATCCACCCGAGGACGGTCGCGGCGGCCAGTTCCTCGCGATCGATCACTTGCCCCTGCCGGCGTGAGGTCAGGACGTACTGAAGCTCCTGGGCAATGCGGAAGATGCGGTCCTGGTCGGTTTCGTTGCCCGCCACCAGATTCTTGATGTTGGCGATGGCCCGCCACAACTCGTAGAGCAGTTCCTCGAACAGCTTGACGAAATCGGTGTTGGCGGCGCTCGCCTTTTCGTATTCGCAGGGGCGGTTGTCCTCGGTGCCGAACGCGAGGTCCATGCCCAGCAGACGCCAGTAGGCGTTGCGTCGAACGGCTTCGGCATTCCGTCGGGCGGCGCTGGTGGAGAGCCACGGCGCAATCAGGTTGTCAGCCCCATGCAACAAGGCCTCCGTGGCATCCAGCCACTGCCGCGTGGCAAAGCTCGGGACGCCGAGCTTCTCGCCGGAGCGATATTCGCGGACCACGCGGCGCAGGATCTGGCTCGCGCGGGTGTTTTCGAGCACGTAGCTGTAGGCGAGATGGTCCCAGCTCGGAACCGTCGAGGTGATCGGCACGGGCGGGACGATGGTGTGGAATCGCCCGGACGCCCACAGGCTCTGGCGCGCCGGTCCGGCAGAAGGACTGTAGGAGTTCCAGTACTGCTCGAGGTACAGCGTCAGATCGAGCGGGTCGGCGGTCAGGACGGCCTCGGTAGCAGCGGCAAGACTGCCGGCGGCAACCGGCGGGTAGGGAGGGGCAGGACCAAGGCCTGCGGCGAAAATGCCCTTGACGAGTTGCCGGATCATGACGCACTCCTCTGTTGCAAGCCGACGTCCTCTTCCCCGGTGGGCGGCTTCTTCTTGTCCTCTACCGGCACTGGCGGCACCAACGCCTTGTACAGATTGGCCATCACCGCGCGCTGCTCGGGGCGCAACGGAGGTTCCACCGGGGCCAGATTGCGCAGTGGTGCGACCTGGACGGCGATGTCCTGGAGGCGGTCGGAAACAGTCTTCAGACCGGCAGACACCTGTTCGAACCCGCACCCGAGGATGCTTTCGGTCGCTCCCGCTTGTGCAAGGCGCACGAACAGTTCCTCAAGCACGGCGATGCGCGATTCAAGCGTCGAACCCGCGTAGCCCTCTTGCTTTTCCGTTGCCATGGCGATTTCCTCTCAACATCAGGCTGCTTTGACTTCCGTCGTCAGCCACTGCCGCGCGCGGTCGATCCAGAGCGGCGCGGTCGTGGGACGCTCGGCTTCGCGAAGACCGGCCAGCGCGACGATCCGGATGCCTTCGCTCTGGCGCCAGTGTGGCGAACTCCAGAGGGCCGCGCCAGCGCTGGTTTCGAGTTCGCCCAAGGCCTTGGGCGACACGCGTTGTGGATCGAGCACGTCGGTCATCGGCCGGTTCTGCAGTGCCGGCACCGGAGCAGACAGGCACGCGGCGGCGATGGCCGGCATGGCGGCCAGCGAGCGCGCAAGCAGTGGCTGCACGCTCTCGTCGGCGGCAGTCGCCGGATGCCGCGCTTCCATGGCGCGTTGCAGCTGCGTCCACGGCCCGTTCGCGCCGAAGCACTGTTTCGAGAACGCGCAACCCAGCGCGGTGCGCAGCCAGCCGATGGGATGCGGATCGCCGATCGGCCAGCGCAGGATCGTCTCCGCGTCGCCCACCACGTCGTAGAGCGCCGCGACGGAGGCGTAGCCGGTCAGGAGGAAGGCATGCACATCGGCGGCGATCTCCGAGGCCCACGGTGTCCACATGGCCTGCAGCTGCGCATCGTCGGCGAGCGCACGCGCGAGCGAGTCGCGCACCGACGGCACCCACCCGGTGAGGTGCGCGACCTGGTGTCCGGTCTCGTGGAAGAGCGAGGTCGGGCGGTAGAGGTTGTGGCGCACGATCTTGATCGCGGCGACGGGCATGACCGCGCCCGGCGCCCACAGGCGCACGCCGGCACGCAGGATCGACGCGCCGGTGCCCTTGTCCTGGTACACCAGCGCACGCGGAATGGGCTTGTTCGCACGCTGCAGCACCGGTGCCATGCTCGCCACGGCAAGGCGATCCAATGTCGACAGCGCCGCGCACAGCAACGGGCTGGTGCGCGAGTTGACCGCGTCGCCGAGGAAGTCGAGCGTCGTGTCGACCTGCACGTAGCGGCGACGGAAGCGCTGCACCGCCGTCGCGGCCCGGTCGACCAGCGCGGGGGCCTGGCGCGCCTTCGCGATCAGCGCGCTCGTGGCGTCGCCCAGTGCGATCAGCTCCTCGACCGCGGCATTCATCTGCGTTCGCAACGGTACGCCGATCTCGCGTTCGACCGACTTCCACGCCGCCAGCGACGCGAACTCCTCGGCGTCGCGGAAGGTGCGCGAGGCCGCCAGCCAATGCGCGATCTGGCGCTCGAGGTCGGCGACGACGAGCGCGTGGTCGATGGGCGCGACCTTGCTCATTTCCGGCGCCTGCCCGAGGTCAGACTGATGGAAATCGACGGCGTGCCGCGCAGCGCGTTCTTCGCGGCCGCCGCGCCCGCGCCGCCCGCACCCTGTGCGAGCGCGTCCAGCCCGGGCACCGCCGTCAGGCGCACGCGGACCGTGACGCCCGGATCCGGATGGGCCGCGGCACGGGCGAACGCTTCGCCGTTGTTGCGCGCCCAGCTCGCGAGGGCGGGCAGCACCCAGGCATCGAGCCGCCGACGCAGCAATGC
>NZ_JBFUCI010000154.1:0-13182 GCF_056405335.1 Variovorax sp. P1_H12_2 | reverse complement strand
CCCGTACCAAGACCGGCGGCTTCACGCTGCTCGAGCTGCTGGTGGTGATCGCGATCATCGCGCTGGCCACGGCCGGCGTCGGGCTTTCGCTGCGGGATTCGGGCCAGGCCAGCCTGGACCGGGAAGCCGAACGGCTCGCGGCCTTGCTCGAATCTGCCCGCGCACAGTCGCGCGCCAGCGGCATGGCGGTGCGCTGGCGGCTCACGCCCGAGGGGCCGGGCAACTTCAGCTTCGATGGCCTGCCGCCGGGCTCGCTGCCGACCGGCTGGCTGGCCGAGGGCATCACGGCCCAGGCGGTCGGCGCCAACGGCAGGGCCGCGGGCGCCCTGCAGCTGGGGCCCGATCCGATCATCGCGGCGCAGCAGGTCGTGCTCAGCACCGAGGGACCGCCGAGCCGCAGCCTGCGCATCGGCACCGATGGATTGCGACCGTTCGCGGTCGTTTCGCCGTGAAGCGGCAGCGCGGCTTCACCCTGATCGAGGTGCTGGTGGCGCTCGGCATCGTCGCGATCGCGTTGATGGCCGGCACCCAGGCCACCATGGCGCTGACGCGCAACGCGCAGCGCCAGTCGGATGCGATGCTGGCGCAGATCTGCGCCGAGAACGAATTGATCAAGGCACGGCTGGCGCGCCAGTTGCCGGCGGTGGGCGATGCCAGCCTGATCTGCGCCCAGGCCAACCAGAGCTTCGGCGTGACGGTCTCGACGACGCCGACGCTGAACCCGAATTTCCGCCGCGTCGACGTCCAGGTGCGCGATGCCGACGAGGCGCCGGTGCTGCGGCTGTCGACCGTGGTGGGGCGTTACTGATGCGCCGGACCCGCGGCTTCACGCTGATTGAACTGCTGGTCGCGATCGCGGCCATGGCGCTGTTGGCGCTGATGAGCTGGCGCGGACTCGACGCCATGGGGCGCGCGCAGTCGCAGAACCGCGAGCGGGGCGATGCGGTGCTGACGCTGCAGACCACGTTGGCCCWGTGGGGCGCCGACCTCGACGCGATGGTGGCGCTTTCGCAGACCTCGCCGATCGACTGGGATGGCCGCGTGCTGCGCCTGACCCGGCGCAGCACCGACAGCGCGACGCCGGTGGTCTACGTGGTCGCCTGGACCCTGCGCCCCGACGCCGCCGGCGGCAGCCACTGGCGGCGCTGGCAGTCACCGGGCTTCACGACGCGCGCGGAGTGGCAGCAGGCCTGGGCCGGTGCCGGTAGCTGGGCTTCTGATGGCAGCTCTGCCATCGGCGCCGACGTCGACCTGATTCCGCTCGACAGCTGGCAACTCTCGTACTTCCGCAACAACGCCTGGGGCCCGGCCGTGGGCGCCGCCGCGCTCGGCGCCAGCACGCCGCTGCCCGACGGCGTGCGCCTGGTCCTGAGTCTGCCGCCCGGACCGGCGCTGACCGGCCTGGTCACGCGCGATTGGATGAGGCCGTCAGTGACGGTGTCCAAGTCATGACCCRCCATCGCTTCGCCCGCCAGGCCGGTGCCGCGCTGCTGACCGCCATGCTGACCGTGACCCTGGTCGCGACCTTCGCCGCGGCGGCGCTCTGGCAGCAATGGCGCTCGGCCGAGATCGAGGCCGCCGAGCGGGCGCGGGCACAGGCTGGCCTGGTGCTGATCGGCGCCCTCGACTGGTCGCGGCTGATCCTGCGCGAGGATGCCCGCGCCGCCGGCGCCAGCGGCGGTGCCGACCATCTCGCCGAGCCCTGGGCCGTGCCGCTCGAGGAGGCAAAGCTGACCACCTTCCTGACGGCCGAGAAGAACATCGCCAGCGATGCGCTCGAGGGCTTGCCCGAGGCTTTTCTCTCGGGCCGCATCACCGATGCCCAATCCAAGCTCAACGTGCTGAACCTGGTGAACGGCGGCAAGCCGGTCGCCGCCTCGGTGGCGAGCTTCACCAAGCTGTTCCAACTGCTGAATCTGCCGGCGGGGGAAGTCGCGCAACTGACCCAGAACCTGCAGCAGGCCCTGCCCGCGAACGCCAGCGTGCCGGACCCGGCCAACACGCCGGCAGCCGGGTTACCCCCCAGCACGACCGGCAACACCAACGCAAACACAGGCAGCGGAGCGCCCCCCGATTCGGGCGCCGCACCCGCCGACGCGCCGCTGGTTCCGCAGCGCACCGCGCAACTGGTGTGGCTCGGGCTCTCGCCTGCCACCGTGGCGGCACTGGAGCCCTATGTCACGGTGCTGCCGGTGCGCACGCCGCTCAATCTCAACACCGCCAGCGCCGAAGCCATCTTCGCGAGCCTGCCCTCGCTCGACCTGGCGGGCGCCAAGCGACTGGTCGAATCCCGCACACGAAGCTATTTCAAGACCGTGGCTGACGCCAATTTGCTGATCCCGCAAAGCTCGGACAAGTTCGCGTCAGAGCAGTACAGCGTGTCGACCCGATTCTTCGAAGTGCAAGCGCGGCTGCGCATCGACAAGACCTGGGTCGAAGAACAAACCCTGCTGCAGCGCGACAACCTCGACGTTCGGATGGTGTGGCGCGAGCGTGGCGCCGGCGCGACGCCCTCGGGGGCCAAACCGTGACGCCGCGGGCTTCGTCGCGGCGATCAGGTAAAGATAAGCGGAGCGCCCGTTCTACCTGAGCGAGGTGCTATTAAATTTGTAGCAGACACTGCAACCTTCTCCCTACAATAGCAATCCTTCTCTTTTCTCCATGGCCTGGCCTTGCTGCTTGTAACTATTCCTCTCGCCTCCGGTTCGGCCACAGCCGAATACGGCTGGGCGGTCTGGTCCAGCGACGGCCGCAAGCTGCGTTCCCAGGGCAGCGCGCCGCCGTCGCTGTTGCCCAGCAGCGATGAAGTCATCCTCGGCGTGCCGGCCGCGGCGCTGTCGTGGCACCAGGTCACGCTGCCGCAGGGCAGCATGAGCGGCGCGGCGCGCCTGCGCTCGGTGCTCGGCGGCCTGCTCGAGGACCGCTTGCTCGACGAGCCCGAATCGCTGCACTTCGCGCTCGAACCCGATGCCCGCGTCGCCGTGCCGGTCTGGGTCGCAGTCTGCAACCGCGTCTGGCTGCGCAGCGCGGTGCAGGCGCTGGAATCGGCCGGTCGCAGGGTCACGCGGATCATTCCCGAATTCACGCCCCAAGCCGCCGGCGAGCCCTCGATACTGTTCGCCATCGGCGAGCCGGACGCCGCCCAGTGCGTCGTCTGCGGCGTCGACGGCGTCGCCATACTGTCGCTCGACAGCGCCGGCGTCGCGCTCGCCGGCACGCTGCCTGCCGCCAGCACCGTGCTGACCGAGCCCGCCGTGGCGGAACTGGCCGAAAGCGTGTTCGGACAACAGGTACCGATCGTCATGCCGGCCGAGCGCTGGTTGCAGGCCAGCGCCTCGGCCTGGGACCTGGCCCAGTTCGACCTGGCCTCGACCGGCCGGGCCCGCGCGAGCAAGAAGCTCGCCGCCGTGTCGCGCGCGCTGTGGTACGGACGCCAGTGGCGCGCCGCGCGCGTCGGCGCGCTGGTGCTGGTGCTGGCCCAGCTGGTCGGGCTCAATGCCTGGGCCTGGAAGGAGCGCAATGCCCTGGACGCCAAGCACGCGGCCGTGCGCAGCCTGCTGACACAGACCTTCCCCTCGGTGAAGCTGGTGATCGACGCGCCGTTGCAGATGGCGCGCGAAGTGGCGGCCCTGCAGCAGGCCACTGGCGGCGTCGTCACGGCAGACTTCGAACCGATGCTCGGCGCCCTGGCAGCGAGCCTCCCGCCGGGCAGGGTTCCGACCGCCATCGACTTCAGTGCCGGCCAGCTGCGGCTGCGCGGACTCGGTCTGCCGGCGGCCGAATTCGCCAGCCTGAAGACCGCCCTCTCGTCACGCGGCTACAGCGCGCGCAGCGAGGGCGATCTGCTGCTGGTACAGGCGGAGGCGGCGCGATGAAATGGGCCGAAGCGCTCAAGGCACGCTGGCAGGCCTGGTGGCCCGAGCTCGGATCGCGCGAGCAGCGGCTGGTCCTGATCGGCATCGCGCTGGTGGCGCTCGCCGTCCTCTGGTGGGTGGCGCTGGCGCCCGCGCTGCGCGTGCTGTCTGCCGCGCCGGCCGAGCATGCGCAGCTCGATGCGCAACTGCAACAGATGCGCCAGCTCCAGGCCCAGGCCAAGGCCCTGCAGGCGCAGCCACGCACCAGCCGGGAAGACGCGTTGCGCGGACTCGAGACCTCGGTCGGGCAGACTCTCGGGCCGAACGCCCAGTTGCAGGCGGCGGGTGCCGGCGAGGGCGTGACGGTTGCGCTGCGCGCCGTGCCCGCCGATGCCCTGGCCCAGTGGTTCGCCCAGGCACGCAGCAATGCCCGCGCCGTGCCGCGCGAGGCGCATCTGACGCGCAGCGGTCCGAACACCGCTGCGACACCCGCAGCGTCCGCGGCAAAGGCCGAAGCCCCCCGCGCGCGCTGGGACGGCACCCTCGTCATGGGCCTGCCGGCCCGCTGAACGCCGCCCGATGGTCACGACGCCACCCGATTCCGCCCTCAGTTCCGGCTGGCGTTGGGCCGCCGTCGGGACGCTGATCGGCGTTGCCTTCGCGCTCTCGGCGTTCGCGCCGGCGCGCTGGCTGGCCGCCGGCCTGGCGCAGTGGAGCAACGGCCACCTGCAGCTCGTCAATGCGCGCGGCACGGTCTGGAACGGCACCGCCGGCGTGGTGTTCTCGAGCGGCGCGAGCGGTGCCGAAGCGATCTCGCTGCCTGGCATGCTGGCCTGGACGCTGCGGCCGCGCTGGGACGGCATCGCCGCCGCGCTCGACCTGCCCTGCTGCGCGGCGAAGCCGCTCGAACTGCGCGGCCGCCCGCGGCCCGATGGCCTCGAGCTCGACTGGAGCAACGGTCAGTCGCGTTGGCCCGCCGCGCTGCTGACCGGCTTCGGCGCACCCTGGAACACGCTCAAGCTCGACGGCGTGCTCGACCTGTCGATGCAAGATTTCGTGCTGCGCTGGAGCGGTCCGAAGCTGATGCTGGCCGGCCGCGCGACCCTCGACGCCACCGACCTCTCCTCCAGCCTGTCGACCCTGAAGCCGATGGGCAGCTACCGACTGGCCCTCGAAGGGGGGCCAGCGCCGACCCTGCTGCTGACCACCCGCGAAGGCAGCCTGCAACTCAGCGGCAGCGGCCGCTGGAGCGGCACCTCACTGCGTTTCGACGGCGAGGCCAGCGCCGCGCCGGGACGGGAAGACGTGCTTTCGAACTTGTTGAACATCATCGGGCGGCGCGACGGCGCACGCTCGCTCATCACATTGGGTTGACCATGAAGCCAACGTCTTCGTACGGCCTCCGCATCGGAACCATTGCGCTCGCAGCGCAGTTGCTGATCGCGGCCTGCATTCCTTCCGCCTTCGCACAGGACGCCTCGGCGCCCGTGCGCGGCGAACCGATCACCCTGAACTTCAGCAATGCCGAGATCGAATCGGTGGCGCGCACGATGGCAGTGGTCACCGGTCGCGACGTGGTGGTCGACCCCCGCGTCAAGGGCACGATCACGCTGCAGACCGACCGCGCGATCTCGCCGGCCGCGGCCTTCAACCAGTTCGCCTCGGCGCTGCGGCTGCAGGGCTTCGCGATCGTGCAATCCGAAGGGCTCTACAAGGTGGTGCCCGAAGCCGATGCCAAGCTGCAGAGCAACACGGTGACCACCTCGACGCCGACCACCTCCAGCGTCACAGGCAACCAGATCATCACCCAGGTCTTCAAGCTCAACTACGAGTCGGCCAACAACCTGCTGCCGGTGCTGCGCCCGCTGATCGCGCCGAACAACACGATCAACGTGAACCCAGGCAACAACTCGCTGGTGATCACCGACTACGCCGAGAACATGCGCCGGCTGGCGCGCATCGTGGCGGCGCTCGACGTGCCGAATGCCTCCGACATCGAGGTGATCCAGCTCAAGTACTCGATCGCCAGCGACATGGCGCCATTGGTGACGCGGCTGCTCGAAGGCGGCGGCAGTGCGACGACCACCGGCGCCGGGGTGCCGGGCCAGGCCGATGCGTCCTTTCGCACCACGCTGCTCGCCGAGCCACGCGGCAACGCGATCATCCTGCGGGCCGCCAATCCGGCGCGTGCCCAGCTGGCGCGCACGCTGATCGACAAGCTCGACCGCCCTCCCATCGACACCGGCAACGGCGCGGCCGGCAACGTGTATGTGGTCTACCTCAAAAACGCCGATGCGGTGAGGCTGGCGACGACACTTCGTGCGGCGATATCGGCCGACGCGCGCGGCGGCGCCGGCTCCGGCGCAGCAGGCACCCCGGGCCAGGGCCCTGCACAGGCAGCGGCGCAGCTCGGGACCCAGCAGAACGCCGGGGCGAGCGCCGCAGCGACCACGCCCGTCAACAACGCGAACCAGCCATCGACCGGCGGCCAGATCCAGGCTGACCCGTCGACCAACTCGCTGATCATCACGGCCTCGGAGCCGCAGTACCGCCAGATTCGCGCCGTGATCGACAAACTCGACGGTCGACGCGCGCAGGTCATGATCGAGGCGCTGATCGTCGAAGCCACCGCCACGAAGGCTGCGGAATTCGGTGTTCAATGGCAGTCGGCGATCGGAAACAATGGCGTCATCGGCACCAACTCCAGCCTGGGCGGGGTCGGCACGAATATCCTGGCACTCACCGCCGCCCTGGCGGCAAAAAATCCGGCGGCGCTGGTCGGGCTGGGAAGCGGCCTCAACATCGGCGTCGGAAAAAAATACGGCAGCGGCTACGTGTTGAATGCGATCGCCAACTTCTTCAGCAGCGACGCCGATGCCAATCTGCTCTCGACGCCCAACCTTCTGACCCTGGACAACGAGGAAGCCAAGATCGTCATCGGCCAGAACGTCCCGTTCATCACCGGCTCGTTCTCCAACCCCGGGGCCGCCGGCGGGCAGAACCCGTTCACGACCATCGAACGCAAGGACGTGGGTCTGACGCTTCGCGTGCGCCCGCAGATCAATGAAAACGGCACCATCAAGATGACGGTGTTCCAGGAAACCTCCACGGTCCAGGCGGGGACCGAAAACAACGCCAACGGCCCGACCACCAACAAGCGAGCGATCGAATCCAGCGTGCTGGTCGAGGACGGCGGCCTGGTCATGCTGGGCGGCCTGCTGTCGGACAACTACAGCAACAACATCGAGAAGATTCCGCTGGCCGGCGACATCCCGGTGCTGGGCAATCTCTTCAAGAACGAAACCCGAAAACGGGAAAAAGTGAACTTGATGATGTTCCTGCGGCCGGTCGTGATGCGCGACGCGGCCACGACCGCCCAAGTCACCAACGAACGCTATGACAACATGCGGTCCCTGCAGCAGCAGCTGCAGCCCGACGACAACATAATGCTGAACAACGTGAACTCAGCGCCGATCATCCCGGAGCTGCCGCCCCCGGCGCCGCCCCTGGGCCAGAGCAGGAGCGACGGGCGCCCGCCGCTGCAGGGCACCTCGCTGATTCCGCCGCCCGCGCTGCCGGTTCAGCGGCTTGCGCCGTCGGCGCTCAAGGGCGCATTGCCGCCGACGGCGGATCCGTCGACCTGGCGCGAACTGCCGTAGCGACTGCATGCCGATGCGCTATCCCCTGCCCTATGCCTTCGCCCGCGGCCAGCAACTGCTGCTGGAAGAAGCCGACGACGGCGCCCTGACGCTCTGGATGCCCAGGGTGCCGCCGCGCAGCGCGCTCGGCGAGGTGCTGCGCAAGTACCAGGTCAAGGCCTTCGAACCGCTGCCGCCCGAGCAGCTCGCGCAGCGCATCAGCGCGGCCTATGCCAAGGGCGAATCGAATGCCGCCGCCGTGGTCAGCGAGGTGCAGGGCGATGCCGACCTCTCGCGCATGATGCAGGAGCTGCCGGCGGTCGAGGACTTGCTCGAATCGGCCGGCGACGCGCCGATCATCCGGATGCTGAATGCCTTGCTGACGCAGGCCGCACGCGACGGCGCCAGCGACATCCACATCGAGCCCTACGAACGGACCTCGTCCGTGCGCTTTCGCATCGACGGCACGCTGCGCGAGGTGGTGCAGCCGAACCGCGCACTTCACGCCGCGCTGATCTCGCGGCTGAAGATCATGGCCGACCTCGACATCGCCGAGAAGCGGCTGCCGCAGGACGGCCGCATCAGCCTGCGGATCGGTACCCGCGCGGTCGACGTGCGGGTCTCGACCCTGCCCTCGGCACACGGCGAACGCGCCGTGCTGCGGCTCCTGGACAAATCGGAAAGCAAGCTCACGCTCGAATCGGTGGGCATGCAGGGCGACACCCTGGCGCGCTTCGAGCACCTGATCGGCCAGCCGCACGGAATCATCCTGGTGACCGGCCCGACCGGCTCGGGCAAGACCACCACGCTGTATGCCGCGCTGAGCCGGCTCGATGCCAGCAGCAGCAACATCATGACGGTCGAGGACCCGATCGAGTACGAGTTGCACGGCGTCGGCCAGACCCAGGTCAATGCCAAGATCGACCTGACCTTCGCCAAGGCGCTGCGCGCGATCCTGCGGCAGGACCCGGACGTGATCATGATCGGCGAGATCCGCGACTTCGAGACCGCGCAGATCGCGATCCAGGCCTCGCTCACCGGTCACCTGGTGCTGGCCACGCTGCACACCAACGACTCCGTCAGCGCCGTGACGCGACTGACCGACATGGGGGTCGAGCCCTTCCTGCTGAGCTCGTCGCTGCTGGGCGTGCTGGCCCAGCGGCTGGTGCGCAAACTGTGCCCGGTGTGTTCGCCGGCCGCCGGCCACGAGGCCCAGCCGGTCGGCTGCGATGCCTGCGGCCAGACCGGCTACCAGGGCCGCACCGGCATCTTCGAACTGCTGGTGGCCGACGAGACGGTGCAGTCGCTGATCCACAACCGCGCGCCCGAGAGCCAGCTTTTCGTCGCTGCCGAACGCGGCGGCCTGCGCTCGATGCGCGAGGACGGCGAGCGCCTGGTCCAGGCCGGCATCAGCTCGCGCGCCGAGTTGCTTCGCGTGACGAGGGATTAGCGCCCGCAGGCACAAACGGAGTCAACCGGCGATGACGGCCTTGGTGTCGAGGTTCCATATCGCGGCGTCGCTCGTCGAAACAGCCACTGCCCCGGCTGCCAGCGCGCTGCGAACATCATTCAGGCTGCCGACGAAACCCGATGCCACGATGGGCGGCAGCGCATTGCGCTCCTTGGCGGAAATGTGCGACAGCATCGGTGCCGGCATGAGCTGAACGAGATTCGGATCGCTCTGCGCGAGCGCCTTGACGCTTCGTGGCCAAGTCGATCGGTCAGTGACAAATACCTTTTGCATCGTGAGAAGACCCGCCCGGTTGGCCCGCTGTATGGTCGCGATGCGGGTGGAAACCAGGCTGGTCGCGCCAATATCGGCCAAGTACTCGACGCCGCCCTTGTCCTGCGAAATGCCATCGCAACTGTCGATGTTCACGATACAGATTTTGTCGGCACGAGTGATAGCCGCCACCACGCCGTGCAGCTTGCGCAGTTCCACGTTCGCAACGATGGCGATCTCGGTGGCACTGTCGATGAAGGCGTCGATCTGCTCCGCCCCATAGAGCGTCGCGATGATCGGATGCCGCGCAAGGCGCGCGCCAAGGGAGCGGTCCATTCGATGAAACTCAGTCTTCGGTATCGGGCAGCTTGTCGCTCAGACCGAGCTTGCCGGGGTTCAGGATGTTCTTCGGATCGAGTGTGCGTTTGAGGGCCTGGAGAACAGGGAATGCGCTGCCCAGCGATTCAGCCATATATGGCGCCCGCAGCAAACCGATGCCATGGTGATGGCTCAATGCGGCATTGTGGCGCACCAGCACCGCATTCGCGGCGTCCCAAGCCTGACGATACCAGCGCGCGCGGTTCTCGACTTCCACCTCGCCGCGTAGCGAGAAGTAGAGGCAGGCGCCGTCCACGTAAGCGTGCGACTGGTGCGCGGAGCCCGCCAGCGTGCCGGGCACCGCGTTGATCGCCGCAACGACCTCGTCATAGATGGCAGGCAGGTCGCTCCAGCGGCCACTCATCTCCAGCGTGTCGGCCACGAAGCCGGGGCTGCGCTTGAAGCCCTCGGCGCTCTTGCCTGTGAGGTAGCGCGTGTCGAGCCAGCGCTCGAAGATAGCCGGGCCGTCGAGCGTGCGGCCCAACTCCTTGCAGACGCGTTCGCTGATGGCCATGACCGCATCCACCATCTCGGGTGCGCCCTCGTCGGCAATCAGCAGCACATGCGTGTCGTCGAGATTGAACTGCACTCGGCTTTCGAGTGCGTCATAGAGCCGCAGCGCTGCCGGGTTGGCCCCGCGCTGCATGATCTCCCGACAGGCTTCGAGGCCAATGGCGAAGCTGTCGAAGCCGTAGGCGATGGCTCGGCCGAAATCCGGCAGGCGATGCAGCTTCAGCCGCACGCGGACGATCACGCCGAGGGTGCCTTCTGATCCGATGAAGAGCTGCTGCAGGTCAGAGCCCACAGCCGCTCGCGAGTAGCCACCCACCGTGACGAGGCTGCCGTCGGCGAGCACCACGTCCATGCCAAACACCATGTCCTCTATCTTTCCGTAACGGGTGGACAACTGACCCGCGCCACGGCAGGCGACCCAGCCACCGACGGTGCTGATGCCGAAGGATGAGGGCCAGTGGCCCATCGTCATGCCATGCTCGCGTTGGATGAGTTCCTCGAAGACATCGCCGAACATGCCGGCCTCCACCTCCACGATCTGACTCCCGGCGTCGAAGCCGATGAACCTGTTCAGCTCGCACACGTCCAGCACGATGCCGCCGCGTACCGGCAGCGCCGCGCCTGTCACGTTGCTGCGACCGGCCGAGACGGTGACGGGAATCGAGGCTGCATTGGCAATGCGCATGACCGCCTGGATCTGGTCGACCGTTGAGACTCGCACGATCACGGCCTGCGGCGTCGCGGGCTTGCCTCCGGTTTCCGAGACCATCGAGCCGGCCCACCAGTCCCGCGTCCACACCACCACACTGCCAGTGTCGGTAAGCACTTCGTCGGCGACGTTGCAGAGCGCATCGATGTACGTCGAGGCCACTGCGACGGGCGCCCGTTGCAAGCCGGGCGGGCCGTCCGTGTCCGTGATCGTCTTGGCATAGGCCGGCGGCGTGTGGGCGCCGACAACGTAGTTGCGGCGGTTGTAGCCGCGTTGAATTGCGTCTTTGCTGATCATCTACTTCTCTCCCATAAGAATGGATTTTTCGTGCTCGATCGCGGCGCGGTAACTCGCTACTTGTTGCGCCGCGTCCGCGGGGGACAAGCCGAGTTCGGCCTGAATGATTTCGCCGACCCGCTCCGCTGCGCGGCCCGAGGCGTCGCGCGCCATCAGCCGCCCACGGATGCGCCGCGACAACACGTCATCGACGGTGCAAGCGAGTTCGTGCCGCACCGCATAAACGACTTCCGCCTCGCAATACGGCAGGCCTTCGACAATGGGGCGGAGCAGGCTCGTGTCCTCATGAAGAAGGTCAGTGACGAAGCGTGCTTCGGTGCCGTAGCGCTCACCCAGGTGCGCCGAGAGGCCACCCGAAGCCATGATCGCCTGGGCGTCGTAGCCGGCCGCCCCGAGAAGGTAGGCCGACTTGGTCGTGCAGGCGTTGCGCTTGCCGATCACTTTCTGGGCTGCATCAATGGTCTGCTCGGCCATGTGCCGCGAAGTGGTGAGCTTGCCACCGACGATGGTCACGAGGCCGTCAGCCGCCACGCGAATCTCGTGGTTACGCTTTATCTCCAGCGTCTTCCCGCCCGGCGGCGCGACCAACGGCCTGCACCCGGCGATGCTGCCGACCACATCTTCCGCTCGAAGGTCGGTCTTCAGTGCGGACCGGGCACCGTCAAGCAGGAAGTCGAGTTCCTCGCGCGTGCAGTGCACGTCGTCGAGATTGCCCTGATAGTCTTCGTCGGTCGTGCCGAGGTAGGAGACGTTGCCCCAGCGCGTGATGGTTGCGCGCCGGTTGCGGCCTGGTACCGGTATGGTCACGGTGCAGTCATTCCGGATCTTCAACCAGGGAATGGCCACGTGCACGCCCTTCGCGGGTCGGATGTTCATCGTTGGCGCGTCGTTCTTCTTGCGGCCGTCCCAATCGCGCAGCCAGACCCCGGTGGCCATGATGACGACGCCTGCGCGTGCGCGGATCTCGCGGCGATCAGCTTGGACGATCACGCCGTCGACCTTGCCTTGGGCATCACGGCTGATGTCAACGGCTTTCGAATGATTGAGGACAACGGCGCCATGGAAAGCGGCCGTTCGCGCGATGTTCAATGTCAGCCGCGCGTCGTCCACCCGTGCGTCGAAGTACATGAAGCCGCCCGTCAGGTGCTCTTCCTTGAAGGTGGGGCAATGAGACAGGACCTCTGCCTTGGTCAGCTTCTGGTGAAGGATGCCTTCGCGCCAGCCGCCCGCGATGTCGTAGGTCCACAGCAAGCTCTCGAATGCCTTGGCCAGGCGCTTGTCGAAGACGCCTTCGCGCTCCATGACAGGAAAGAGAAACGGCAGGCGCTGCACCAGGTGCCTGGCGTTGCGGCGCAGGCGCTGGCGCTCCAGCAACGAGTGGCGCACCAGGCCCAGATTGCCCTGTTCGATGTAGCGCAGGCCTCCGTGGACCATCTTCGAGGACTTCGACGAGGTGCCGAAGGCGAAGTCATCCTTCTCGACCATTGCCACGCGATAGCCCCGCAAGCTGGCATCCAGTGCCGCATAGGCGCCGGTCACGCCGCCGCCGATGATCACGATGTCGAAGTGCTCGTCAGCGAGCCGTGTGAGCTGATCCTGCCGATTCAGCCGCAGTGGTTCGGTGGTTGTCATCGCGGCCCGGTCCTTGCCGGACCACAGGGATGGCAGAACCATCATCTTGGTAACTCTCCAGCTGTAGCGTTCTTGAAATTTCGGACGTGCGCGAGTTCCGAGGCCACTCGGGCGTGCCACAGGCTGCGCCGAGCGCTGCGTTCTTCAGGCTCGATCGCGGGCTCGAACACGGCCTCGGTGGTCAGCGTGGCGCGGGCCTCCTGCAGCGAATCCCACAGGAGACCGGACGAACCGGCAAGAAATGCAATGCCGCGCAGGCTGGCCCGCTCGGTTTCCTTGATGCGCCGCACCGGCATGCCGGTCAGGTCGGCCTGTATCTGCAGCAGGGCGGAACTGCCCGCGAGGCCGCCGCCCACGACCAACTCGGACACCTTGACCCCGGAAACTGCCTGGTTCGATTGGATGCACGACGCCACCGAATGCGCGATGCCTTCGAGG
>NZ_JBFUCI010000153.1:0-13192 GCF_056405335.1 Variovorax sp. P1_H12_2 | reverse complement strand
CGGCCTTGGTGATGCTGTAGGGCATCAGGTCGATGTCCTTCTGGACTTCCTTTTCCTCGAACTTGCGGCCGATCAGGCGCTTGACGGCATAGATCGTGTTCTTCGGGTTGGTGACCGCCTGGCGCTTGGCAGAGGCACCGACCAGCACTTCGCCGTCTTCCTGGTAAGCCACGATCGAGGGCGTCGTGCGGGCGCCTTCCGAGTTCTCGATCACACGCGTGGTGTTGCCTTCCATGATCGACACGCACGAGTTCGTGGTGCCGAGGTCGATGCCGATGATTTTGGCCATGTTGTTTCTCCTGGACTCTGAAAATTAGGTTGTTGTGAACTTGTGGATAACCCGCTGCGATTCAAGGGACGAAGCGGGGATTTCCTGTGGGTTTCTTGTTGGTTTCAGCTCGGGCTGCTGACGGTCACCAGGGCCGGGCGCAGCACGCGGTCGGCGATCGTGTAGCCCTTCTGGAGCACGCTCGCGATGGTGTTGGGCTCCTGGCCCGGCGCCGGAACCACCGAGATCGCCTGGTGCTGGTGCGGGTCGAACTTGGCGCCGGCCGGCGGCGCGATCTCGATCACCTTGTTGCGCTCGAGCGCGCTCTTGAGCTGGCGCAGAGTGGCTTCGGTGCCCTCGCGCAGGTGCTCGGCGGTCGCCTCGGGGATCGCCAGCCCGGCTTCGAGGCTGTCGAGCACCGGCAGCAGGCTCTCGGCGAAGCCCTCGATGGCGAACTTGCGGCCCTTGGTGATCTCTTCGTCGGCCCGGCGGCGGGCGTTCTGCACGTCGGCCTGGGCGCGCAGGAACTGGTCGACCAGGTCGGCGTTCTTGGACTTCAGCTCGGCAATCTCGGCCTGGGCCTCGGCCAACGCGTCGGCTTCGTTCGCAGCCTGGGCGGCCTCGAGTTCCTCGGGGCTGGGTTCACCTTGCAGGGTGTTGGGGTTCAGGGGGGTGTTTTGCGGGTCTGACATGCTCAAAATGCCGGCGGCCACGCCGGAAATCAATGAAAAACGAACAATAGGCAGCCATTTGGGGCTCGCCGGGCGGTTTTCAAGACAAAAAAATGCGCCGGCGGCGGCGCATGGGGGACCTCATTGGCGCTGGATCAAGCCGGCGCCGACACACGCTGTGAGGAGCGTGGGGGCTGGTTCTGGCTAGCTCAGTGGGCGTCCAGCAGCTCGACGTCGAACTTGAGGGTGGCGTTGGGCGGGATGACGCCGCCGGCGCCGCGGGCGCCATAGCCGAGGGCGGCCGGGATGATCAGGGTGCGCTTGCCGCCGATCTTCATGCCGGCGACGCCTTCGTCCCAGCCCTTGATGACCTGGCCGGCGCCCAGCGAGAAGGCGAACGGGTCGTTGCGGTCGCGGCTGGAATCGAACTTGGCGCCCTGGACGCCGTCGTTGAAGAGCCAGCCGGTGTAATGCACATGCACGTGGTGGCCAGCCTTGGCTTCGGCGCCTTCGCCGACCATGGTGTCTTCGTATTGCAGGCCGGAGGGAGTGGTGGTCATGGAGCGCTCCTTTGGGATTTGGAAAAGGTGGGAAACCGGGCAGTTTAACGACCCCGCACGGCGCTACGGCGCAGGAGGAGGCGCCGTCTTCTTGACCTGGGTCTGCTGCCATTTGCCCGCAAAGGCCTGCAGGTCCGACAGGCGCTTGAGCAGGTCCTGGCCGCTCAGGGTCAGGCTGTAGCCTTCGCTGCCGTGGTTCACCAGCCCGGCCTCGCGAAGCTCCTTGATGCGGGTGTTCAGCGTGTTGGGCGTGATGCTGCCGACGCTGTCCTGCAGTAGGCGGAAGGTCTGGGCGTGACCGTCCCGGAGGGCCCAGAGAACGCGCAGCGCGTAGCGGGCTTCCAGCAGCGCGAGCAATTGGCTGACGGCTGCGTTTTCCTTGCTGCTCATCGACTTCATCTCCTCGGGTCGCCGCGTGTTTTTTTGTAGGGGGTGGGGGCACCCGGAATCGGCCGGCGACTATATCCCAGAAGGCCGCTTGCTACAAGTTTTATAGCTGTCGCGGCAAGCGGGCTGCGGCCCGTGGGATCACGGCATCAGGCGAGGAAAGTTGGCCATGGCTTCGCCGAGCCGCACCGGGCGGGCCGGCGCCCACTCCGGCGCGAAGGCCAGCGGCGGGGCCGGAAACAGCATCACCACCGTGGAGCCGAGCAGGAAGCGGCCCATTTCCTCGCCTTGCGCGAGCACGATCTGCCGGTCGGCGTAGTRCCATTCGCGCACCTCGCCGCCGCGTGGCGGATTCACCACGCCGTGCCAGACGGTCGCCATGCTGCCCACGATGGTCGCGCCGACCAGCACCAGCACGAAGGGGCCGCGGGCCGACTCGAAGACGCAGACCACGCGCTCGTTGCGCGCGAACAGGCCGGGCACGCCGCGCGCGGTGGCCGGGTTGACCGAGAACAGCTCGCCCGGCACATAGATCATGCGCAGCAGGCGGCCGTCGCACGGCATGTGGATGCGGTGGTAGTCCTTCGGGCTCAGGTAGAGCGTGGCGAAGCTGCCGTGCTCGAAATGCGCGGCCAGGGTGGCGTCGCCGCCGACCAGCGCGGTGGTCGAATAGCGGTGGCCCTTGGCCTGGAAGATCCGGTCGCCCTCGATGGCGCCGAACTGGCTGATCGCGCCGTCCACCGGCGAGATCAGGTCGGCTTGGGCCAGGGGCCGCGCACCGGGTTTGAGCGCCCGGGTGAAGAAGGCATTGAAGCTGGGATAGCTCGCGATGTCGCTGTCGAGCGCCTCGCCCATGTTGACGCCGTACTTGGCGACGAAGCGGCGGATGATCCAGGTCGTGACCGACCCGCGCTCCTTGCCCGCGACCCAGCCGGCGAAAGTGGTCAGCGCCTGCTTGGGGAAGAGATATTGAGGCAGGACGGGGAGGCGATCGGACAAGAGGTGTTCCCAGGAAAACGGAAGGCGATTCTATCGACCGGCCCCCTGGCGCTCTCGCGGGATCAGGCCGGCGCCGGGCCGCCCCAAGGCGGCCTGCGGCCCCCTCGGGGGGYAGCGAGTACACGCAGTGACGGAGCGTGGGGGTCAGTCACTCGGCTTTGATGTTCGCGGCCTTGATGACCTGCGCCCATTTTTCCACTTCGGCCTTCTGGAAGGCCGCGATCTGCGCCGTGGTCAGGTCGGCAGGTTCCATGCCGAAGCCCTTCATCTTCTCCTGCATCTCGGGCTGCGCGAGGATCTTGCGGATCTCGGTGTGCAGGCGGTCGACGATCGGCGCCGGCGTGCCGGCCGGCACGAAGATCGCCTGCCACGACACCACCTCAAAATCAGCCAGCCCCGGAACGCCCGATTCGGCGACCGTCGGCACGTCCGGCATCGAGGCCAGGCGCCTGGCCGAGGTCACGGCCAGCGCGCGCAGCTTGCCGCTCTGGATGTGCGGACCCGCCACCACGGTGGTGTCGAACATCATGTCGACCTGGCCGCCGATCACATCCTGGATCGCCGGGCCGCTGCCCTTGTACGGGATGTGCGTGAACTTGACGCCCGACTTGTAGGCCAGCAATTCCAGCGCCAGGTGCTGCGAGGTGCCGGTGCCGGCCGAGGCCGACGACAGCCCGCCCGGCTTGGAGCGGCTGGCCTCGAGCAGGTCCTTGAGCGTCTTGTACGGGCTCGCCTGGTTGACCACCAGCACGACGGGGTTGGTGCCGATCAGCGTCACCGGCGCAAAGGACTTCTGCGGGTCGTAGCCGATCTTGGGGTAGAGGCTGACGTTGATCGCGTGCGAGCTGATGGTGCCGCCCAGCAGCGTGAAGCCGTCGGGCGCCGCGCGCGCCGCGATCTCCGAGCCGACGCTGCCGCCGGCGCCGCCCTTGTTGTCGATGACGACGCTGGTGCCCAGCACCGGGCCCAGCTTCTGGCTGATCAGCCGCGCCAGCACGTCGGTGGTGCCGCCGGCAGGGAAGGGGACCAGGTAGGTGATCGGCTTGGCCGTCGGCCATTGGCCCTGCGCGAAGGCGGGCAGGGCCGGCAGGCCCGCGGCCAGCGATGCGAGTGCGGTGTGGATCAGGGTGCGGCGTTGCATGGCGGGTCTCCTACTGGGTCGCGAGGTCTCAGGGTTTGATGTTGAGCTTGGTGATCAGGCTCTTGTAATAGGCGTTGTCCCGGGCCAGCGTCTCCTTGAAGACCGCGCCGTCGGTGTAGACGTAGCCCAGGTTCTGCTTGTCCATGGCTTCGCGCATCATGGGTTCGGCGGCCGTCTTGGCGGTGATCTCGCGCAGCCTGGCCATCACTTCGGGCGGCGTGTTCTTCGGTGCGCCGAGGCCGCGCCAGGTGCCGATCGAGAGGTCGATGCCGCGCTCCTTGGCGGTCGGCACCTTCTCGAAGCCCTTCACGCGCTGGTCGGCCATGACCATCAGCATCTTCAGCTTGCCCGACTGCACGTGCGTCGTGACCTCGGCCGGGCTCACGGCCACCGCCTCGATGTGGCCGCCGAGCAGCGCCAGCACCGCGGGCGCGGCGCCCTGGAACGGGATGTGGCCGAACCTGGCGCCGGTCTTGTCTTCGAGCGCGGCCGCGGCCAGGTGCCAGATCGAGCCGTTGCCGGAATTGCCGACGCGCACGCTCTCCGGGGACTTCTTGGCATCGGCCAGGAATTCCTCGACCGTGTTCCACGGTGCGTCGGCCTTGACCGTGATCGCGGCCGGGTCGGCGTTGAGCTGCGCGATCGGCTGGAAGTCGTCGTAGTTGAACTTGGCCAGGCCGAGGTGCGGCAGCGTGAGCAGCTCCACGGTCAGCACCGCGAGCTTGTAGCCGTCGGGCTTGGCGTTGATGACCTCGGTCCAGCCGATCGCGCCGCCGGCGCCGGGCCGGTTGACGATCACCATCGACTGGGCCATGTGCTTGCGGCTGGCGTCGGCGAAGGTGCGCGCCAGTCCGTCGGTGCCGCCGCCCGGCTGGTAGGGCACCAGCAGTTCGATGGTCCGGCTCGGGAAATCGCTTTCGGCCGCGGCGGGCGCCGCCAGGCCGAGCGACAGGGCGGTGGCGGTCGAGAGCGCGGCCAGGCTGCGCAGGAAGGTTGATTTCAAGATGCTTGTCTCCGTGGTTGTTGATGGGTGCGCTCGCGCGCCTTCAGGTGACCGGCGCCGGRTTGAACAGCACCAGCGCGTTGTGCAGCTTCCACTGCTCGGCCCAGGTCTTCCTGCGGCCGCTGGCGACATCAAGCATCAGGCGGAACAGCTCCCAGCCCACGTCCTCGATGGTGGCGTCGCCGTCCGCGATGCGCCCGGCATTGACGTCCATCAGGTCGTGCCAGCGGCGCGCCAGGTCGCTGCGCGTCGCGACCTTGATCACCGGCACCTCGGCCAGGCCGTAGGGGGTGCCGCGACCCGTGGTGAACACATGCAGGTTGATGCCCGCGGCCAACTGCAGCGTGCCGCAGATGAAGTCGCTGGCCGGCGTGGCGGCGTAGACGAGGCCCTTCTGCCGCACCTTCTCGCCCGGCGCGATCACGCCCGAGATCGGCGCGCTGCCTGACTTCACGATCGAGCCCATGGCCTTCTCGACGATGTTGGAGAGCCCACCCTTCTTGTTGCCGGGCGTGGTGTTGGCGCTGCGGTCCACGCGCCCGCGGTCGAGGTAGGCGTCGTACCAGGCCATCTCGCGGATCATCGCCTCGGCGACCTCGGGCGTGGTGGCGCGCGCGGTGAGCTGGTCGATGCCGTCGCGCACTTCGGTGACTTCCGAGAACATCACGGTGGCGCCGGCGCGCACCAGCAGGTCGGTGCAGAAGCCGACCGCCGGATTGGCCGTGACGCCCGAGAAGGCATCGCTGCCGCCGCATTGCACGCCGACCACCAGCTCGCTGGCCGGCACGGTCTCGCGCCGGCGGGCGTCGAGGCGCTCGAGGTGCTCCTCGGCCTGGCGCAGGATCGAGTCGACCATCGACATGAAGCCGACATGGGCGTCGTCCTGCAGGCAGACGACGTCGAGCTTGGCCTCGGCGCTGTCTCCCACGTCGGCCACGTTGCGTTCGTCGATGAGCGGGATGGTGCCCGGCGGCATCAGGCGCTCGGGCTGCAGCTTCTCGCAGCCCAGGCTGACCACCATCACTTCGCCGCCGAAGTTCGGATTCAGGCTGATGTTGCGCAGCGTGCGGATCGGGATGATGGCGTCGGGCGCGTCGATCGCGACGCCGCAGCCATAGCCGTGTTCGAGCGCCACGACATCGTCGACGTTGGGGTACCTGGGCAGCAGCTCGGCCTTGATGCGCCGCACCGCGAACTCGGTGACGCCGGCCACGCACTGCACGGTCTGGGTGATCGCGAGGATGTTGCGCGAGCCCACCGAGCCGTCCGGATTGCGGTAGCCCTCGAAGGTGTAGCCCTCGAGCGGCGGCATCGCGGGCGGCTTCACGGTGGCGATCGGCAGGCCTACGAGTTCGCGCGCGGCGGGCATCTTCAGGAGCCGCTCGTGCACCCAGCTGCCGGCCGCGATGTCCTTCAGCGCATAGCCGATCGCGACGTCGTAGCGCCGGACCACGCCGCCTTCGGGGATGTCGACCAGCGCCACCTTGTGGGCCTGCGGCACCTTCTCGCGCAGCGTGAGGCCGGACGGGAACACCGTGCCGGCCGCCAGCCCGCCGTCGTTGGCCACGATCGCGACGTTGTCGTTCGCATGCATGCGGATGTAGAGCGGCGGCTTGACGGCTTCGGACATGGCGGTGCTCCTTTACTTGACGACCATGAAGAGACTCGGGAGCCAGGTCGAGAAGGCCGGCACGAAGGTGACAACGCCGAGCGCGAAGATCAGCGCGCCGTAGAAGGGCCAGATGGTCTTCATCACCGTGCCCACCGAGACGCCGCCGATCGCGCAGCCGACGAATTGCGTCGTGCCCACCGGCGGCGTGTTCAGGCCCAGCGCGCAGTTGATCAGCATCACGATGCCGAACTGCACCGAGCTCATGCCGTAGTGCTGGGCGATCGGCAGGAAGATCGGCGTGCACAGCAGGATGGTCGCCGCCATGTCGAGGAAGGTGCCCAGCACGAACAGGATGACGTTGATCAGCAGGAAGATCACCCACGGCGTGCTCGTGACCTCCGACAGCATCTGCCCCGTCAGCTCGGCGACGCCGTAGAGGCTGATGAGGTAGCCGAAGGTGCTCGAGATGCCGATCAGCAGCAGGATCACACCGGTGGTGCGCACCGCCTTCGAGGCCGCCTTGATGAAGTGCTCCCACTTGAGCGTGCGGTAGACGAAGATCGTCAGCGCCAGCGCATACAGCACGGCCACCGCGGCCGACTCGGTCGCGGTGAACACGCCCGACAGGATGCCGCCGAGGATCAGCACGACGATGAACAGGCCGGGCAGGGCGGCCGCGAAGGAGCGGCCGACGATCTGCCAGCCCGGGAAGCTGCCGGCCGGGTAGCCGCGCTTCACCGCCACCAGGTAGGCCGCCGCCAGGTTGCTGAGCGTGAGCACCGCGGCCGGCAGCAGCGCCGCCAGGATCAGCGCCGCGATCGAGACCTTGCCGCCGGCCGCGAGCGAATAGATGATCAGGTTGTGGCTGGTCGGCATCAGGGCGCCGACCAGGGCCGCGTGGGTCGTCACGTTGACCGCGTAGTCCGCGTGATAGCCCTCCTTCTTCATCATCGGGATCATCACCGCGCCCATCGCCGAGACGTCGGCCACGGGCGAGCCCGAGACGCCGCCGAACRGGGTGCAGGCGACCACGTTCGACATGCCGAGGCCGCCGCGCACGTGGCCCACCAGGTCGCGCGCCAGGTTGACGATGCGGTCGGCGATGCCGCCGTAGAGCATCAGCTCGCCGGCGAAGATGAAGAACGGGATTGCGAGGAACGAGAAGATGCCCATGCCCGAGGTCATCTGCTGGAAGCCGACTTCCAGTGGCAGCCCTTCGTAGAGCAGCGTGGACAGGGCCGACAGGCCGATCGAGAACGCCACCGGCACACCCAGCAGCAGGAACAGCGTGAAGCTCACGCACAAGATGAGAAGAGGGATAGTCATGCGTCAGAACTTCACGACAAGGCCATAGAGGCGGGATGCAAGGCCAGACATACCGCGGAACCGGCTTCGCCGGGCCGCTGGTATGGCCCCCTGCAAGGGGGTGGGCGGCCACACGAAGTGGGCCAACCTGGGGGTGTGCTTGTTCATCCCCAGGCGGGTTCGACTTCGCGGCCTTTGGCGAGCGCGATGATGTGTTCGATCGAGAACATCACGATGAGGACGCCGGACACGGCGGCCGGCACGTACTTCCATCCCTCGGAGATCCACAGCGTGGGCAGCCGGTAGTCCCAGACCGACTCGGCCAGCGAGGCGCAGTTCCAGGCCATCGCGGCGCCGAACAGCAGGATCAGGCAATGGATCAGGAATTCCATCTTGAGGCGCAGCCCGTCGGGCGCCAGCACGAGGAAGGATTCGAGGCCGATGTGGCCCGCGTCGCGCACGCCGACGGCGACGCCGAGCATGGTCACGTAGAGCACCAGCAGCAGCGCCAGGCTCTCGGCCCAGGTGGGGGTGTTGTTGAGGACATAGCGGCCGAACACCTGCCAGCTCACGGCGCAGATCACCGCGACGAGGCCGAAGATGCCCAGCCACATGCAGGCGCGAGCCAGCGTGCGGCAGAGTTTCGTGTACATGGTTTGCCTTGGCCCCTCTCGCGTGCGGGAGAGGGGCGGGGTGGGAACGACCGGACTTACTTGGTTTCCTGCACGCGCTTGACCAGGTCCTTGAGCTTCGCGTCGACGATGAACTTGTCGTAGACCGGCTTCATCGCGGCCTGGAACGGGGCCTTGTCGATCTCGATGATCTCGGCGCCGCCGGCCTTCACGGTCGCGAGCGACTTCACTTCGCGCTCTTCCCACTGCCGGCGCATGTAGGGCACCGATTCCTTGGCGGCCTGGCGCAGCCAGCCCTGCTGCTCGGGCGTGAGCTTGTCCCAGGCGCGCTTGGAGAACAGCAGCATCTCGGGGGCCATCGAGTGCTCGGTCTTGGTGTAGTACTTGGCGACCTCGAAGGCGCGTGCGCTTTCGTAGGTCGGATAGTTGTTCTCTGCGGCGTCGATCAGGCCGGTCTTGAGGCCGGTGTAGACCTCGCCCATCGGCATCGGCGTGGCATTGGCCCCCATCGCCTCGAGCATCGAGACCCAGAGGTCGGATTGCTGCACGCGTACCTTGAGCCCCYTCATGTCGGCGAAGCTGCGCACCGGCTTCTTGGCGGTGAACACCGAGCGCGCKCCGCTGTCGTAGTAGGCCAGGCCGATGAAGCCCTGCTTCTCGCAGGACTTGAGGATCTCCTCGCCGATCGGGCCGTCGAGCACCTTGTGCAGGTGGTCGACCGAGCGGAACAGGAAGGGCATGGTCGGCACCTGCGTCTCGGCGCAGATGTTGTTCATCGGCGCGATGTTGACGCGCACCATCTGGAGCGCGCCGATCTTGGCCTGCTCGATCGTGTCCTTCTCGCTGCCCAGGGCGCTGTTGTTGAACACCTTGATGCTGTCCTTGCCGCCGGAGAGCTGTTTCAGGCGATCGCTCATGAACTTGACCGCGGTCACGGTCGGGTAGTCGTCGGGGTGGATGTCGGCCGACCGGAACTCGGTGGCCTGTGCGGCCATCGCGGTCATGCAGGCCGCGATGGCGACGATGAGTGCGTGCTTGTTGAACTTCATTTGTCTTCCTCTGTTGGTGGTTGTCGTGATGCTTTGAATAGCGGGATCAGGCGCCGAAGGCCGGCTCCGGGATGCCCTGGGTGCCGGGCCGCAGCGCGAACACGCCGCCGGCCAGCGGCTGGTCCGCGAGGTCGCCGCCCGGGCGGATCGAGGTGACGAACAGCGTGTCGAGCTTCGGCCCGCCGAAGGCGCACATCGCCGGCTTCTTCACCGGCACCGCCAGCGAGCGGTCGAGCCGGCCCTCGGGCGTGAAGCGGTGCACCAGGCCGGCGTCGTTGCCGCAGATCCAGTAGCAGCCGTCGGCATCGACCGCTGCGCCGTCGGGTCGGCCGGGCAGGGGATTCATGTCGACGAAGACGCGCCGCCTCGAGGGCGTGCCGGTGGCGGTGTCGAAGTCGAAGGCCCAGATGGTCTGCACGCTCGGGTGCGAGTCGGAGAGGTACATCGTGCGGCCGTCGGGGCTGAAGGCGAGGCCGTTGGGAACGATCAGGTCTTCGAGTTGCAGCGAAGGCGCCGTGCTGTCCTTGTCATGCCGGTAGAGCCGGCCGACGCGCGCGCCGGCCGCCATGTCCATCTTCATCGTGCCGGCCCAGAAGCGGCCCTGGCGGTCGCAGCGGCCGTCGTTGAAGCGCATGCCGGGCGCGGCGTGCGCCACCTCGGCGAGCCGGGTGGCGGCGAGCCTTCCGTCTGCCTGCGGCGTGATCGAGAACAGGCCGCTTTCCATCCCGGCGATCCAGGCGCCGGGCAGGTCGGCGCGCGGCGCGATGCAGGCGGGAATTTCCTCGCTGGCCCATTGCGTGTGGCCGGCCGCGGACCAGCGGTGCAGCGCCCGTCCCGGAATGTCGACCCAGTACAAGGCCTCTTCGGCCATGGACCACACCGGGCTCTCGCCCGTGCCGCAGCGCGCGTCGACCACGAGTTCGGCCTGGCTCGCCATGGCGCTCAGTCTCCGAAGGGGCCCTGGGCGGTGAAGGCGCCGCCCTGGTAGATCGCATTCGGATCGCCGGGCGCCACCGGCGGCTGCGCCTCGACCTTGGCGCGAAAGACTTCCGAGCTGTCCTGCGGCACGAAGCCCAGGTGCGCGGCCGCAGCGTTGTCCCACCAGACGTCGCGGTTGGCCGACATGCCGTAGACCACCGTGTGCCCGACCTCGGGCGTGAAGAGCGACTTCTCGATCAGCGTGGTCAGGTCGCGGTAGCTGAGCCAGGTGCTCATCATCCGGCGGTTGAGGGGCTCGGGGAACGAGGAGCCGATGCGGATGCTCACGGTCTCGATGCCCCAGCGGTCGAAGTAGAACTGGGCGACGTCCTCGCCGAAGGATTTCGACAGGCCGTAGTAGCCATCGGGCCGGCGTGCGACATGGGCGTCCAGGTGCTCGGTCTGCTGGTAGAAGCCGATCACGTGGTTGGAACTGGCGAACACCACCCGCTTGACGCCATGCCGGCGCGCGGCTTCGTAGATGTGGAACACGCCCTTGATGTTGGCCTCGAGGATCTCCTCGAACGGCCGCTCCACCGAGACGCCGCCCAGGTGCACGATCGCATCGCAGCCGGCCACCAGCGCATCGACCGCCTTCTTGTCGGACAGGTCGCAGGCGACGACCTCTTCGTGCGGGCCCTCGGCCGGCGCAGTCGCCGCGATGTCGGACAGCCGCAGCACGGCCGCATACGGGCGCAGTCGTTCGCGCAGGACCTTGCCCAGGCCGCCTGCGGCACCGGTCAGGAGCAGGCGTGCGACTTGCGGCGCGCAGGAGTGCGGGGAAGAAGGAGCGCTCATTGTGTCTCTGTCTGAAGTCGTAAGTTATCGGTTGTCGTACAACGCGGAGACGATTATCATCATCGGATGTCGAACCTGTCAACGGGGTCAACCGCAACCACCGAAGCCGCCGCCCTCGGCGCCACGCCGCGCCGCAGGGGGCGGGGCCTCGCGCATGGCCTGGTCGACGACCTGGGCGAGAAGATCCGCAGCCAGCAACTGCGTCCGGGCGACAAGCTGCCGACCGAGTCGGCCATCATGCAGGCCTATGGCGTGAGCCGCACCGTGGTGCGGGAGGCGCTCTCCAAGCTGCAGGCCGGCGGGCTGGTGGAAACGCACCACGGCATCGGCACCTTCGTGCTCCAGCCGCGGGCCGCGGGCATGTTCCGGCTCGAGGCCTCGGACATCGCCACCTCGGTCGACGTGCTGGCGGTGCTCGAGCTGCGCATCAGCCTGGAGACCGAATCGGCCGGCCTGGCCGCGACCCGCCGCACCGAGGAGCAGCTCGCCGCCATGCGGCAGGCGCTCGACGATTTCGAGCACAACGTCACCGTGGCCGGCGACACCGTGGCGCCCGATTTCCGCTTCCACCTGCAGATCGCGCAGGCGACCGGCAATCCCTATTTCGCGGACATCATGAGCCATCTCGGCACCACGATCATTCCGCGCACGCGCATCAGCGCGATCCGCAACCACGATCCGCGTGGCGAGTACCTGAGCCGGGTGAATCGCGAGCACGAGGAGATCTACGCGGCGATCGCGCGGCGCGATGCCGAATCGGCGCGCGCGGCCATGCGCATCCACCTGACCAACAGTCGCGAACGCCTGCGGATCGCCCAGGAGGCGGCCCGGCTCGACGCCGACAAGGCAGCGGCGGCCGGCCAGGCGTCGGCGGCCTGAGGGACGAGCGGGCCATGGCTGGACATCTTTCCGAACTAGTTGTACGATGACTGACGACATCGCTGTCATGCGACGCTCATTCCTCAACGACCCCGGAGACCCACCCATGACCTTGAATCGACGCCATCTCGTGCTCGGCGCGCTCGGCGGCAGCCTGCTGGCGGCCGGTGCGGCCCAAGCCGCCGACGCCTGGCCTTCGAAGCCGATCCGCATCGTCGTTCCGKATCCGCCCGGCGGGTCGTCCGACATCATTGCGCGCTCCATCAGCCAGCCCTTGTCGGAAGCGCTGAAGCAATCGGTGATCGTCGAGAACCGCGCCGGCGCCAACGGCAACCTCGGCGCCGACCTGGTGTCCAAGGCACAGCCGGACGGCTACACGCTGCTGCTGTGCGACGTCGGTGCGCTGGCGATCAGTCCGTCGGTCTATACCAAGCTGTCCTTCGACCCCGCCAGGGATCTGCGCGGCGTGACCATGCTGGCGTATTCGCCGCACCTGCTGGTGGTGCATCCGTCGGTGCCGGCCAGCAACCTCAAGGAACTGGTCGCGCTGTCGAAGAAGTCGGACCTCAATTTCGCGGTCACCGCCACCGGAAGTGCGCCGCACCTGGCCGGGGTCGCGCTGGAACGCGCGAGCGGCGCGCGCTGGCAATACGTGCCCTACAAGGGCGGCGTGCAGGCGGTGCAGGACACYGTGGCCGGCCAGACCCAGGTGCTGATGAACGGCATGCTGGCGACGCTGCCGCACGTGCAGAGCGGCAAGCTCAAGGTGCTGGGCGTGTCCAAGGGCACGCGCATGCCGCTGATCGGCGAGGTGCCGACGATCGCGGAGCAGGGCGTGCCCGGCTTCGAATCCGGCACCTGGCAAGGCGTGCTGGCGCCGCGCGGCACGCCCGAGGCGCTGGTGCAGCGC